>NZ_JBHMDN010000054.1:0-722 GCF_042431195.1 Cohnella cellulosilytica | reverse complement strand
CAAAGTGCAATGTCGGACCCGATAGATTGCGTAAACCCACCGTTGCCCAACAGGTTGCCCTCGTCCTCAATCAGCGGTTCCTCGTATTCAAACTTCAGCGCATCAGCATACAACGTACCCGAGCCGCCGCTCTGGTTGGCCGTCAAATGCACTCCGACTTCCGCCAACACCGTGCCTTCTGGAATGATGCCCTGCTTCTCCAGATACACATAACCATTTGTTTCCTGATTCAACTCCACCGTGAACGAACCGACATTCGTCCATTCCTCGTCATAGAACCACACGAGCAACTGTCCGGAAGAATTGTTCAGTTCTTCCGCATGCAGTTGTCCGCTCAGCTTAAAGGTTTGACCTGCCTCTACATTAATCCGTTGACGAATATAGCCACTCTTCCAGATCGGCAGATTTGCCGCTTCGATCTTCATCGCCTTGCTTCCGCTGGCTACCGGGGCGTTCACCGATTCAATTGTGCCGGTACCCGTATTAAAGCTCTGCCAGCCGGTCGCGCTTGCGTCCAGGGTATGCTCGAAATCCGCATTCATCAGCAGGTTCGGGTCCGTTGTCTCGCGCAGGTCGATGTTGTCGGCATATAGCAAACCACTGCCGTTACCCACTGCATTCGCAGAAAGTCGGACGCTGACCTGCGCACGAACCGTCCCCTCCGGTGCGACACTACGTTTCTCCAAATGCGCGAAGCCCGTTGTAGCCGTCTCCTGACGGAC
>NZ_JBHMDN010000053.1:0-1062 GCF_042431195.1 Cohnella cellulosilytica | reverse complement strand
TGGGGTAGATGATTGGGGTGAAGTCGTAACAAGGTAGCCGTATCGGAAGGTGCGGCTGGATCACCTCCTTTCTAAGGAGCTCTTCGGAGCTATAAAGACCACGGCCTGGTTGCAACCGCAAGGTTGTCAACAAAGTGGGAGTGGCAACCCGTTTCTTACGCTCAAGTTCAGTTTTGAAAGAGCAATCCCGCTTAGGCGGAAAGTCTTTCAACAACCGGTTTGGTGATGAAGGCGGAGGGGTGCCACGCGTACCCATCCCGAACACGACCGTTAAGCCCTCCAGCGCCGATGGTACTTGGACCGCAGGGTCCTGGGAGAGTAGGACGTTGCCAAGCCGGCTATTCGATTTTCCGCGGAAGCGGAAGTCAGCGATGGCCTTTAGCTCAGCTGGTTAGAGCGCACCCCTGATAAGGGTGAGGTCGGTGGTTCGAGTCCACTAAGGCCAACCAAAATGTTTAACTGTATACCCATGGGGACATAGCTCAGCTGGGAGAGCACCTGCCTTGCACGCAGGGGGTCAGGAGTTCGATCCTCCTTGTCTCCACCATCTTTACCAACGCACATCGACGACGCGTTGATGTGCGGGAGAAAACCTTGTACCTTGAAAACTGGATAGCGAACCAAACGACATGAACGTTTTCGAATGAACATGTCAGCGCGAAGAAGAAGGAAGCATCTCTGCCTTACTAGTGTCAACTAAACGATGCTGACAACTGAACATTAGCCTTGCGGCTAACGTTAACGGTTGCAGCGGACTGACAACCGAATATTGCCCTAACGGTCAATATTAGCGGTTGCAGGTAGGTTAAGCTAATAAGAGCGCACGGAGGATGCCTAGGCGCCAGGAGCCGATGAAGGACGCGACGAACCGCGATAGCGCTTCGGGGAGTTGTAAGTGAACGTTGATCCGGAGATTTCCGAATGGGGAAACCCAGCTGCCGTAATGGGCAGTTACCTACGAGTGAATACATAGCTCGTTGGAGGCATACCAGGGGAACTGAAACATCTAAGTACCCTGAGGAAGAGAAAACAACAGTGATTCCGTCAGTAGCGGCGAGCGAA
>NZ_JBHMDN010000052.1:0-946 GCF_042431195.1 Cohnella cellulosilytica | reverse complement strand
CACTTACAACTCCCCGAAGCACTATCGCGGTTCGTCGCGTCCTTCATCGGCTCCTGGCGCCTAGGCATCCTCCGTGCGCTCTTATTAGCTTAACCTACTGCAACTGCTAAGATTAGCCGTTAGGATAATCTTCAGTTGTCAGTCCGCTGCAACTGTTAAACGTTAGCCGAAGGCTAATGTTCAGTTGTCAGCATCATGAGTTGACACTAGTAAGGCAGAGATGCTTCCTTCTTCTTCGCGCGAACATGTTCATCCGAAGACGTTCATGTCGTTTGGTTCGCTATCCAGTTTTCAAGGTACAAGGTTTTCTCCCGCACATCAACGCGTCGTCGATGTGCGTTGGGTAAAGATGGTGGAGACAAGGAGGATCGAACTCCTGACCCCCTGCGTGCAAGGCAGGTGCTCTCCCAGCTGAGCTATGTCCCCATGGGTAGAAGATCAATAAAAATCTTGGTTGGCCTTAGTGGACTCGAACCACCGACCTCACCCTTATCAGGGGTGCGCTCTAACCAGCTGAGCTAAAGGCCAATATTGCGCCCCTTCCTGCTGGGCGGCCTATACGCTCTTCTCCACTCGACTTCTCGAATCAGAGAAAAGACCGGCTTGGCAACGTCCTACTCTCCCAGGACCCTGCGGTCCAAGTACCATCGGCGCTGGAGGGCTTAACGGTCGTGTTCGGGATGGGTACGCGTGGCACCCCTCCGCCTTCATCACCAAACCGGTTCATTAACAACTGACGTTTATCCTCGCGGCTAAACTGGACAGCTGCAATGTTTTTTGAAAGATTGCTCTTTCAAAACTGAACTTGAGCGTAAGAAACGGTTTGCCACTCTGCTTTCGCAACCGTGGTCTTTATAGCTCCGAAGAGCTCCTTAGAAAGGAGGTGATCCAGCCGCACCTTCCGATACGGCTACCTTGTTACGACTTCACCCCAATCATCTACCCC
>NZ_JBHMDN010000051.1:0-5328 GCF_042431195.1 Cohnella cellulosilytica | reverse complement strand
TTTGAGTTAGGGCAAGTCATCCACCTGTGGCTGGACCAGGCCGAACGGAACGCCAACAAAAGGCTAAGTGAAGCAAGGTAGCACCCCAAAGGGGGGATGGGCTGCAACGCTGTTGTTTGCAGGTTGTTGAATGTTGTTTGCAAACCGTCACAATTGAACTATCGTTTCTGATAGTAACTAATTTGATCCCTCTTTTACTCGATCCAGTAATAATGGTGGCTTTATTCAGCGGACATGGCATCAGCTTTTGTAACGTGAACCGTACCATATGGATGCTCAGGCGGCGCATAGATGGCGTATATTTTAAGTGGGGTATTCCCCTTATTGGTAACATTGTGCCATGTTCCAGCAGGTACCATAATTGCATAGCCACCACAGGCCATTTCTTGAAAATTCAAATTATCTTTACTTTCACCCATCTGAACAAGTCCCTGACCTTCTTCAATACGTATGAATTGATCAGTTGTAGGATGAACTTCTAAACCAATGTCATCTCCAACATTAATACTCATCAGGGTCACTTGAAGGTGTTTCCCTGTCCACAAAGCGGTGCGGTAAGTATTATTTTGCTTAGTAGCTTGGTCAATATTCACTACAAATGGCCTTTGCCCATAATCTGTTAATTTATAAGGATACCAGTTTGTGTTGATCCCATTGTAATAATGACGATTCCAATTATTACTCCAATTGATGTTATTCCAATAGTCATGCATAGGATTATGCCATTGATATGGATAGCATGGATTACGGTACAATATTCATTCTCCTCTCAGGATTTCATTGTTTATTTTCATTCTATGCACTTGCCTATCTAAAGGTTTGGAAAATGGGCATGAGCCTGAGGCCTAAAAACAACAATAACAACAACACCAAATGCTAAACAGTTGACTTCCAATATTTATAGTGATTGAAGATAACTGTCCGCAGCTTAACAATTTTTTATTAAATAATACGTATAAATCTTGTCCGCTTGGGTTTCTCAATTTTATAATCATCATAAATATACCGATTCACAGCCGCCGCATCTTTGGCGGCTTTTTTGCACCCATTTTGAGAGGAGCAATCCATATGCCCACGGCAACAGCAACACGCGAACTGTTGACTTCCGCTGCGATCACCTTGCACCACCCGCTCGATTATTATTTCGTTCTGTTTCTCCGCGCCAAGAAGAATGAAAGCTTGAGGACCCGAACGCTGAACGACCACGAAAACCACTACCGCTACCTGCAACGTTGGTTGGTAGAAAAGTACCCGACACTCAAGTTGGAGGAACTGACCGCCGACCACGTTCGTCAGTATGTCGGACACATGCTGACGGAACAAACTTTGTACACCGGGCATCCGACGTTGCAATCGCACAACACCGCCAAAGGCTTGTCTCCCGCGACCGTGAACATCCGTACCCGAACGCTCAAGTGCTTCCTGCGGTTCCTCCACGACGAAGGTCACCTGCAAACAGACCTTGCCGCCCGAATCAAGTTGCAAAAGGTCCCGGAGGACCGGCTCGGCGCTTTCCAGAAAGAGCACGTCTTGCTTTTGCTTGCCGCCCCGAACCAGCGAGAGTACCTTGGTTTTCGTGACTATGTACTGCTCACCTTGCTTTTCGACACCGGGCTTCGGATCAACGAAGCGCTGAACCTGACCGCAGATGACTTGAGCGTTGCAAAAGGAACGATCACCGTTCGCGCCAGCGTCGCCAAAAACAGAACAGAAAGAATCGTGCCCGTAAGCAAACGTACTGCCGATCTTCTCGCTGCACTTGTCCAAGAGAATTGTCAACAGTTTGTCCACAAAACTATCCACAACAAGCCGTCGTTCGTGTTCCTTTTAAACAACGGCAAGCCCTTGACGTACAACCAAGCCTATGAACGAATCCGTCTGCACGGTGAAAAGGCTGGTATCACAGGCGTTCGCGTCTCTCCCCACACATTCCGGCATACGTTCGCCAAAATGTACATCCAGAACGGCGGCGACCTGTTCACGCTGCAAAAGATTCTCGGTCACCATGATATCTCTATGGTTCGGAAGTACGTCCAGATGGAACAACGCGATCTGCAAGAGCAGCATGCACAAAGCAGTCCGCTCGTCGGCGTGTAACCATAGCAACTGCCGGAGCCGGGCAAGCAAGCCGAAGTATTCTCACTGCCAACCTATACTCGAACCATAAATAATCGCAATTCTTTGTATGGTGTCTGGAGGGCTTTCGTAAAATCGCTCTTCTTATCATGTTCCAAATATCTTCGGGGAGTATGATGCGGGGCCGAAAGCCGATCTATTTGATAACTGTACGCGACAACACAAGCGATGCCGCTGAAACGTTATCTGCGTTTCTGCACTCACAACAGGTCTTGTCCACGCGAGTGAAGCCGTCGTGCCAGGTTTCCCAAACGATGTACAGCGACAAAATGAACTGACGCGATGGCTTCACTCTTTTTCGGAGCCAGTTTGTTGATGTCGCGTCAGTCTGCTGTAAGACCAAGAACCTTCTTCAAGCGTGTTGCCGCCAAGCGCTCCCGGTTTTCTTCTCTGCCGCTCCTTGCTTCGCGTCAATCTGCACCTATGGTATGGCGCGACAACTTCCTGTTTTTCTGCTCCGTTCCTCTGCCCACAGGTAATTGACAACCGAATTTTTGGCATGTTTTACTAGAGACAGCAGGAAAACAACTGAACGACCGGAACGTCAGCCATGCCCACGTGTTGGGAGTCGGCTGGCGTTTTTTTCGCGGCAAGGGAGTGATTGAGTTGACCGAACGGACGAGAGAGGAACTGTTTGAGGAATATTCTCGGCTTGAGGAAGAAGAAACGAAGCTGTTCTTAAAAGTCCAAACGTGTGAGGAATGTGTAGGGGGCATCTTGGGACAATTGTATCGCCACGGTGACAAGATCGACTTGCTAACCGTTGAGGACGTTTTGACGCTCGTTCACAACAAGGAACTGGAGTTTCGGACGGAACTGCTTCACCTACAAATCCATAAAATGATGGTGTCCTTTCGGCACAGCAAGGCGACCGGGAAGAACCGACCGCTTGAAGATCGGGACGAGGAATAGTCTTCCGAAAAGCGGAAGAGGTACTGCGTTGGCTTCAAAATCCGGAGAGGGGCAGCAATAGCTACCCACGTCCTAAAGCCAAGAGAAGTACCTCGTCGGCGCTCAAATTATGGCAAGTAAATCGTCGGGTTTTGGACAACCCCCTTCGACTCTACAATGCTAAAGAGCTTGTCTGCTTGCAGTCGGAAAGTCAGCTTTTGGATGCCTCCCACATCGAGGTCAATGTTTTGCGGGGCTGACTTGATGCTAAGATAATCGCTCCCGTACAGCTTCTTTCCGTCGCCCTCGACAATCAGTTTGACGTTGTAGTCGGACTCGAAGTCCTGCCGCCCGCTGGCGACCGCAGCCGTGAAAGACTTGGCTTTCCCGTCAAGGTTAAACGTTACTTGCGGGTCCGGGTGATTTTGGTGAGCGCCGATGGTCAACGTGTTGTTTTCCAGCGTTTTGGGGAGGGTGATCCCTTCTGTTTTTGCACCGACTGTATATGTCAGCAGACTAACATCCTTTGCTCCTTTCACTGCCAACGCTTCGGCAATGTCAGTGAAGCCGCTCGCTTTTGCCAATGTGAGCAGGCTGACCCCATTGGTGAGTTTGACTGTAACATCCGCGCCATGTTCGATGAGTTGTTTTGCGTTCTCTGGCTGGTTGTTCTTGATCGTATAGATCAGCAGACTCTCTCCGTCCGGCGTTTTCACGTTCGGGTCAGCCTTGGCATTCAGCAACAGTTTCACTGCATCGGATGAGCCTTCCTGCACAGCCTCTACGAGCGCTGAGCTTCCGTCTTGTTGTTTGTTCGGATCGGCTCCTTTGTCCAAAAGCAACTTGATAATCTCTACGTTTCCGGAGCGAACGGCAAGCGTGAGTAAAGGAGTGTTGCCAGCCATCAAGCTCGTGTCTGCCCCGTTTTCCAGTAGCTTCTGCACAACCGATAATTGCGAGGCTTCAACCGCGTAGCTCAAGGCTGTCCTTCCTCTGCTGTTCGCGGCGTTGACGTTGGCTTTTGCTTTGAGCAATAGATCAACCGCTTCGATATTCCCCTTTTGTGCAGCGATCATAAGCGCGGTTTCGTCCTCTGCATCCTTTGTATCAGGTATCATTCCGGCATCCACGAATAGCTGCAATGCCTTTTGATCGTTGTTGGCGGCGGCTTGAACAAAGCTGTCAGGTGTATAGGATAATGATAACTTCGCAAGGTCGTCCCGCGCTTTGTCCTCCTTCGACGCACATCCAGCCACAAGCAATGAGGTCGCCAAAAGTGCCGTTGTTCCCAAAAGTATAAGGTGTTTCCTTGGTTTCCCTTCCATTCTGTCGTTCAATTGTACCCCTCCTGTTTTTGTCCTGATTTTCCCGTCCATTAAAACATGCGGTAAATTTATCTGACAATTATCTTTGTTTTCTTGCTTTTTCGTATTGTTTGGCAAGAACATTGTCGTAAAGTATTATACATCAAATATATGTATATTAGTATCATTAATAGTTTCGATATGTATATAGATATTACCCCTTTTCCGGCTGTTCTCTACACTCGAAGTAATGGAGTGTGATGATATGTCGGATACCGTTTTACAGTTGGTAGGTGGGAAGATTCGGGAGCTTCGCAAAGCTCGCGGCTGGTCACAGGATGAATTGGGGGAAAAGGCTGGTTTTCACTTTTCTTATATCGGAGGCTTGGAACGCGGAGAGCGGAACGCTTCGCTGGCGAATCTCGCTAAAGTAGCCGAAACGCTGGGCGTTGACATAGGAGAGTTGTTCGGGTATGTACGGGATTATGACAAGCCGCTGACGGAGAAGGAGAAAGTGTTGCAAGAAGCATTTTTTCTGCTGTTGAACCGGGACGAGAAGGAAATCCAGATGGCGATCAACGTTTTAACGGAGGTTTTCAAGACCTATGCGCCGAAATAACCGTACATAGTGAAAGCCGCCCATCCTGAGTGCAGGAAAGGCGGCTTTCTGTTGTTTGTGTAGGAGACTGCGATGATCGGTAAACTCAACTAAGAGTACCGACAGCCTCCAGCGGGACAAACCCGTGAAAAGATAAACCCAGGTGAACCACGCCCTTGAATTTTATAGGGCATCATACGAGTTGCTTGGTCAGCCTGTCAAGGTAGGTATGATCGGCGTTTTTGGTGAGGTTCGTCGGAAATCATCCACCCACAAGCCCCATCCGTCCACAACCCAGCCCATCCCCCCTTTGGGGTGCTACCTTGCTTCACTTAGCCTTTTGTTGGCGTTCCGTTCGGCCTGGTCCAGCCACAGGTGGATGACTTGCCCTAACTCAAA
>NZ_JBHMDN010000050.1:0-4950 GCF_042431195.1 Cohnella cellulosilytica | reverse complement strand
ATACGTTTGTTATTACGCCGACGGCTGATGGCGAGTTGACGGTAGAGATCCCGGCCGGGGTGGCATCGGATACGGCAGGGAACGGAAATACGGCATCGTTGCCGTTGACTCGGATGTATGACGGGACAGCGCCGATGGTAACGCTGAGCAGCTCGACCGGCGATCCGTTGAATGGTCCGTTTGAAGTAACGGCAGCATTCAGCGAGGGGGTCACAGGCTTTGAAGTAGGCGATATTGAGGTGACGAACGGAACGGCAGGCGATTTTCATGCAGAAAATGGCTGGACCTATACGTTTGTTATTACGCCGACGGCAGACGGTACAGTGACGGTGGAGATACCGGCCGGGGTGGCATCGGATACGGCTGGGAACGGAAATATAGTGTCGGCGCCATTGACTCGGACGTATGACGGGACAGCACCGACGGTGACGCTGAGTAGCTCGGCCGGCGATCCGTTGAATGGTCCGTTTGAGGTAACGGCAGCATTCAGCAAGGAGGTTACGGGCTTTGAAGTAGGTGATATTGAGGTGACGAACGGAACGGCAGGCGATTTTAATGCAGAAAATAGCTGGACGTATACGTTTGTTATTACGCCGACGGCTGACGGACCGGTAACGGTGGAGATACCGGCCGGGGGAGCAACGGATGCGGCAGGAAACGGAAATATAGCGTCGGCGCCGTTGACTCGGACGTATGACGGGACCGCGCCTGTCGTTATGTTCAGCCCGGATAGCAACGCCGATCCGGCACAACGAGCGGAAACGACGGTTACTGTTGATCACGCGGACGACTTATCGTTGCTGGCATACGTCTGGACGCCGAGTGAGAGCGCCCCGGAGACAGACGCGCCGGAGTGGCAACCTTTCACTAGTGGCAATAAGGTTGCGCAAACAAGCGGTAACGGAGACTGGTACGTGCATATTCATGCAGTTGATCGGGCCGGCAATGAAGTCGTCGCATCTTCAGGGCCGTTCCTGCTGGACAATGTACCCCCGGTCATCGTCCTAAAGGGAGAGAATCCGTTTTACGTGCCGGTCGGGCAGCCCTATGCCGAACCCGGCGCCGAGGCGACGGATAATATTGATGGAATCATTGATGACAATGCTATCACGGTCAATAACGAAGTGGATACGACCCGATTGGGAGTCTACGAGGTCCGTTACGAGACGAGTGACCGGGCGGGAAATGCTGCGATGCTGACACGCAGCGTATATGTGTACGACGGCGATGCTCCGGTGATCCATCTGAACGGCGACAACCCGATGGTTGTTTCGGAGGGGAGCACGTTTACGGATCCCGGCGCGACCGCTTACGATGCACAGGATGGCGATCTGACGGACGCGATTACGGTAACGGGAGCGGTCTACACGGATCGGTCGGGCACCTATGATCTGGTTTACCATGTGTCGGATAGCTCGGGCAATGCGGCGCCGACGGTGACAAGAACGGTATACGTCATCATGCCGCCGGTCATCACGTTGCTCGGCTCGTCCTCAATGACGATCACTGCTGGGGAACCGTTCATCGACCCCGGCGCGACAGCAGCGGATGGTTACTACGGGGATTTGACCGATCGCATTGTCGTCACCGGGACGGTCCTTGCCAACCAGCCGGGCAGCTATGCGTTGCGCTACAACGTGCAAAATCCGATCGGCCAGACAGCAGCGGAAATGGTCCGAACCGTCACGGTAGAAAGCGCGGACGATCCTGTCGAGCCAGGTGGCCCGAATAAACCGAATAAACCGAATAAACCTGACCAGTCCGGCGGTCTGACCGGTCCAAATACGCCTAACGATCCGGACGAACCCGCCTCCCTGTTCACGGCAAACATCTGGCTGGGAAATCTCCTCGCCAAGGTGCGTATGACGACAGAAACATCTCCCGATGGGCAACCTATCACGCGACTATTCCTAACGCCGGAACAGGTGGCCCAAGTTTTCTCGGACGCCCGAACGGAAGCGGTCATCTCGGTCGAAGGACTTGGTCCAGCGGTCAAGATCAGCATGCCGGCCGCTCCGCTCTTGGGCGTGCTGAATGCCCGGCCGGACGTGCGGTTGCGTGTGATCGTGAATGGGAGCGGACTGCTCGTTCCGCTAAGCGTCATTGGAGCGTTATCGGAGGAAGCGACGGTGACTGTAACAATTGCTGAAGCGGCCGAAGCGGCAAGCGACATCATGGAGAAAACAATTCGCAGTAAGGGAGCGGTCTCGCTTCTTACGCATCCGGTTTCCTTCGGACTTGATACCGACGGCAAGGCCGTTGACGAGTGGAACGCTATCTATCGAGAACGGACGATTTCGTTATCCGCGGCGATCGATCCGGAACGAACGACAGCCGTATGGATCGATGCACGGGGCGAACTACATTTCGCGCCTTCAACGTTCGCCTCCGACAGTGACGGATCGCTGACGGCAACGATCCGATCTCCGCAAGACGGATTCTATACGATCGTCGTTTCGAACAAATTGTTCGCGGATGTCGGGGCGCATTGGGCAGAAACCGAGATTGGACTGCTGGCGAACAAACGGATCGTGGAAGGTCAGGCGAATGGCGGCTTTACGCCGGACGCCCCGATTACCCGGGCGGAGTTCGCGGCGCTGCTTGTGCGTGCGCTGGGCCTGCCTGATTCAAGTAAAACACGGCGGTCATTCACGGATGTTCGGACATCAGATTGGTACGCCGGCGCGGTTGGGGCGGCGGAGCAGGCAGGGGTGATACGTGGTTTTGAGGATGGCTCGTTCCGTCCGGATGGAGACATTACCCGCGAGCAAATGGCCGCGATGATCGCCAGAGCGCTGGCCTTCGCCGGGGCCGCGCTTCCAGCGGCGGATGCAACAGTGCTGGAGTCGTTTGCTGACAGCCGGGACATTGCGGACTGGGCCGCGCAGGCGACGGCTAATCTGGCCGAATCGGGCATCGTTCAGGGCATGTCTGATACGGCTTTCGTCCCGCGAGCCGCTGCTTCTCGGGCGCAAAGCGTCGTTATACTGAAGCGGATGCTACAATACCTGCACTTTATCGATTGAAAAGACGTCGCGACAGAAAAACAACAAATTTATGATTGTCTTCTGACAGCTTCCAGCGACTGGGCTGAATCAGGGTTGCATGTTTCATCAAAAAAAATTGAGATCTTGCCGAGATATTGCGCGCTCGATGTATGGGGCGTTCCACGGCAAGGTCTTTTTTTCATTTGTTCAAAAGTAAAGAACGGCTTGATAAGCAGCCGGATACATGGGCGCGGCGTATTTATGCTCATTATGCACTGGGTCTAAGCAAGGTCGCGATAGCACGAGCGGAAAAGATGGATGAGAGCACGGTGCGAAAGTCCATGGAGCAGGGGCTGAAGCAGTTGGCGAAAATGCTAAAGAGGTGAATAAGGACATTTACCCGTCGGAAAAAGAGAGGTAATATTGACTTATTTAATTGTGATGAGAGGAGTGATTTCATGGAATTTGAATATTTGCTGCGGATATTAATTGCAGGATTGTGCGGTGCATTAATTGGTTACGAGCGTAAAAGCCGCATGAAAGAAGCTGGAATCAGAACTCATTTTGTTGTGGCTGTAGGAGCTTCTCTAATGATGGTGATTTCAAAATATGCTTTCCAGGATCAAACCAATTGGGATAAGTTGGTTTTAGATCCCTCACGAATAGCGGCTCAAGTTGTAAGTGGGGTGGGCTTTCTTGGTGCAGGTATGATATTTATGCAAAAACAAACGGTGAAAGGTCTAACAACGGCTGCGGGCATTTGGGCAACGGCGGGAACAGGGATGGCTGTCGGAGCGGGCCTATATATAGTTGGAGCCGGTGTAACGATCATTATATTATTTGCACAAATTTTGCTTCATGGAAAAATAACCAGACTTGTTTCCCCAAAAACAGAACAATTAACTCTTTATCTGAACGACGAGAAAGATGCAATTACTCGTATAAAGTCACTATTTCACGAAAATAACATATTCATGATTAGCTTTGTAGCTAAACAATCACAATCATCAGAAAATAAATCGGAAATTAGTATTGAAGCCCTGGTTAAATTGACAGGATCCCAGAATATAGATCAATTCCTTTCGTTAATTCAAGAAGAATCCTCGGTGAGGTCTGTTGAGGTTCATTAATATATTATTTTCTTAAAAGTTCAAAGTTCAGTAAACAATGACGAGGTCTTCGGTTTGACAGGAGATTAAGATAATACGAGTGAGATTTAATAAACCAAGAGAGCATATGTTAAATGCATACCTTATTGGTGTATACTGTAAAGAAAGTTTCGTTAGTTAATAGTGGATCGAATGGAGTAAATATCAAATGCGCACAAGAAAAATTGGCTGAAGTCGGATTAAGAACTGCTAAAGGAAAATATAGTGAAGAAGATATTGTGGAATGAATTTTAAGGCATCAAGTTTGGAAGCTTGATGCCTTAATTCTTGTAGTATCTCAGGAAGGTCGGTATATCATGTAACACCATAATTTACGGCTGCTTGGCCGCAAATGTATTACGAGTAGCGGATTCAGATGAAAACCTGCGAACCCGACCGAGTCGTTGCTTTATTATATTCTCTGTTTACTTTTTATTTTGATTACTATTCCTATCTCAACTGTATACATGGGCAAAGAGAGAGAAAATTTCATTGGGATGGTCACGCACTAAAAAAAGTAAGAAAGCAAAAGATTAAAAGAGCTCTACCAACTTGGAATCAAGCTTCAAAAAATATAATTCCTGAGGATATCAAGTTAAGGACTTGAGTCTTGTGATTTCCGGCAATAATTCTGAAAATGGACAGACGTATTGTAGGATAAGTGATTCGGCTGTTTAGGCAGGGATCTTGAGATGCTTAAGGATGTCGAAGAGCGGCTTCTTCTCTAGGGCTTGTTGGTACACATAGACGATGATTTGCCCGAGAAACTCCTGCCGAATTCGATATACGACATCTCCAAGCGTGAGGTGCTTGTC
>NZ_JBHMDN010000049.1:0-9002 GCF_042431195.1 Cohnella cellulosilytica | reverse complement strand
TTATCCGTCCAATCGACCAAGGAATCTGTCTCGCTTCCTCGAAACAGAAAGCCCCGATTACCGCTAGCATCCTCCAGCGCATATCCTACGAATCCCGATTGCGTGTGATGCGTCACATCTCCATGCTTATTATGGTTTTCGTAACCAATAATTCGTATATCTTTAAGCGCATCACGCTTTCGGGTCAGTTCGTCGAACTTATTAATCAATTGTTGAATGTCATCTCTCTCCGGTCCTTGCGACCGAGCATCCCTCGCGACCAACAACGTTTGTTCAATGGATCTTTTTTTTGAGTAATCAGTACTACTATTTAAATCAATATAAGAAAGTTCCAATAGGAAATACTTCTCTTCATCGGTCAGATCATCCCTTTGAATCGTCATCGAAGCGCCCCTCCGCGTTCTTGTTTAAATAATACCGTTGAAAATACTGGGGGTCCGAGATTAAATCATCTCTCTCAAAATATACATCTTGAATAAATCCATCTCTCATATACTTCCAACTAAAGTTGACGGCGAACGCAATTCTTGCTGAATCTAAGGCATCTTGATAACTTTCTTGCTTCACGTATGCGACAGATACTGAAAAATTACGATCTGTCAGCGTACTCATTTTGTCATACAACTTATTCCACAACGCGGAATCATCATCTGGAACGCATTCTTCTGCCACTGGAACCGCGACATATAGAAATAGGCGTCCCTCCCTATTTTTATCCGCTACGAAATCCTCTAACGAGATATCCAAAGTAGCAGGATCCTGCGGTTCATCGGCAAAGCCCAGAGCAAATTGTACGATCAGATCTCGATCATCCAACTCTTCGATTTCGTGTTTATACTTCTCGGTGTAACGATAACTGAAATAACATAGAACATAATCGTCTATAAAACCTTCGGACTTTCTGCTTTTGAATACGTAGAAAGGAAGATCAGGTTGTCCAACCGGATGCACCATCATTTTCGCTCCGCCGTACATATCCGGAAACAAAGTGCTGCCTTTTTCGAAAATCTCCTTTTCGTATGTTCCGCCGTACTTCTCTTCCAAATAATCAAACATGCGTTTCGTCATTTGCTTTTCACTCGTGAACATGCAGCCGGTCACTCCTAACATCATCATGATCGATACGAATAGCCAAGCTATGGGCTTCAGCCCGATCTTCATTGAAACGCCTCCTTGAAGCTCTTTGCTGCTTTAATTCAATAAATCTTTCGATTGATTGATTTTAGGGTTTTCGTAGAGAGACTTCATCTGAAATTTAATCTTAGTTCCCATACTCTATAAATTCCAAACCATTGTCACCGACAGTAAATCACTACCGATGCTCTTTCGTCGGAGATTAATTTCCCTGTGCAATGTATGTTTGTACACCAGCTACCGATAAATTAAAAAAAGATCAGAGGGGAGCAAACCTCCCCTCTTTCTTCTTAGTGTGTTCCGGTAATACTTAAATCATCTGCAGACGATTTATTTGCAGAATACACTGCAATTACCGGATAAGGTATGCTTGTAAGAGGCCACGATGTTCTAGCAAGATTCAGAGATCCATTGCCGTTAGGAGCTTTGTACTGCAGCGTGTAAGTGTCGCCTATAGCCTTGATATCGGCCGCCATGACAATGACTCCCGTGTTCGTTCTAAGCGTATTGATATTAGCTTGGGTTGCAGGTTGATCATGCTTAACAGCTACTGCAGAAGAAGGTAACACAAACGAGTAATGCCACCTTTGGGCTTGCATCGCATATTCGAACATAGACAGCTTGGTTCCGGGATTCTTATTGACTCCATATGTCTGGTCTTGACCGATATACGTTCTGTTCCTGCCTGTCAGCGCCATGAATTGAGAAGATCCGTACAGATAGCTGCCATAAGGTTCGGCACCTTTACCAGAAGCCGTGTCTCCCCCAGATTGTGCGAATAGCGCCGCGATCCTGGAGGTCAATTCGGCTTCGTCGTCTTTGACATTCCGCCTTCCTGCTTGACTCTCCCAGTCCAACCTTACTGGATTAGCATACACAGAAGTAGAATCCCACCCAGGAACAGCGGCCCCGAACTTATTGATGACTTTATACTCCCCATTAACGTCCATATAGATATCTACTGACGTGATCGCCCCGGACTGCAAATTCAAATGATAGAAGTACGGAATAATTTGCAGGTTGCTGTAATAATTGCCCATGGTTTGAATGTCGGATAGCACATCATATCCGATTCGCAGCGGTTGATTCTTCAGAGCATCGATATTGTTCTTCTCCGATGACAGAGGGAATGGTATCGGTTTTTGTTGAATGTGCGGCAACAATCCCCAAGTGTTTAGATAATTAGTTCCAGCCGTAACCGTCTTCCCCCGAAGATCAACCGTATCCCCTACGATCTTATTCTGGATATTTGGATTCACCCGTTTTACTACGTTCGGTATTAGCCACTGGGTAGGAGAAAGCGGTTGTTTGAACAGGTTAGAGAATCTGAAGTCTCCAGTATCCTCAATGACCATGTTACCAATCCTACCTACAACATCGACCTGATATCTCTTTAGAGTGCTGTGGTTAGCTGAATCAGGTCTAGGATAGTTGTATCTTACTTTGTTTGTAGGGGTATCTCCATCCTCGATAGTTCCGTTTATAGCAATACTCTTCCACTCTACCATAGCGCTAATCTTCTCTCGATTAGCTAAGGGCACATAGAAATCATACAGCCACCCCGGACTTGTAACAGGTAACTGAATCCACTCATTTGCTAAGAACATCGTATTGTTGTAGATGACGTTAAAGTCAAATTTCACGTACTTTGCTTTCGTCCACTCTGTGGTGTCCATACCGTCCGTAAACCCTTTACCCCTGATCTCAGTTGTCTGTGCCCAACCCCATTGACCGTTACCGAAGAAGTCTCCAGTGTTAGGGAAGTAGAGTTGGAATCCGTAATCAAGAAGCACAAAGTTACCCGGAGTATACCCACCTGCAGGAGCATTAGGATCGACAGCAATCGGTTTTAAGATATAAGCATCGGATGGTGGAGAAGTATCTGACCCTCCAGCTGTTGTTGTAATAATTTTAATAGGTTGTCCGACTGCAGGTGTCACTGTCCCCGGGGATGATATGACTACCGCACCATTTCCTGAACGGACACCAGTCTGCATAGTTCCCCCTACTACTCCGCCGATATAACCAGAACCACCGCCACCGGCGTAGTTGTTATCCGTACGACCATTGAAGCCTCCGTAATAACCGCCACCGCCACCTCCTGAGTGACTACCTACCGAGGGCCCTCCTTGACCTAAAGCGTATCCGCTCGTCTGGGTTCCTCCAGCACCGTTATCACTACCTGCATAGTCTCCAAGTCCAGTACCTCCAACAAGGCCTCCTCCATGACCACCACCATATTGAGGAAATGGACCGCTGTTCATTGTGCCACCATTACCGGGAGATGCTTGGTACTCAGTACCGCCTCCACCTCCACCTACTATTACACGATCTGTAAGAACTGTACCTCCGCGTCGAATATCAGTACCGCCGCCTCCAGGGGAACTTTGTCCGTACCCGGCTCCTCCTCCATTCCATCCTGACTGTCCTCCTACGTAGATGCTAATAGTTTCGCCAGCAGTCAGATTAATGTCACCTTTTGCATAACCACCTAAACCGCCTTGAACCCTGGAATCATACGTACTGTTGCCTCCCTGAGCTCCCCATACCTCAAGTGTATAGGTACCTGTTGAAGGAGCGGTAAACGTTTGAACACTACCCGTATAGTTAAATGTCTTCGCTACAGGAGGACTCGTAGATTCTGGCACATAATCTGGATTTGGTATTTCTTGTGTGACCTGAACTGCCTCTACCGCTACAAACTCCTGCAAACTCATATTCTTCAAAGAAAGATTATCTACAAACAAATTATCCCTCGGACTTGAGATTGCATCTTTGTTCACGCCCTTGATCATATGAATTCGCAGATATGCAGCGTTAGCTGGAGACGAGAAAGTAAACGTCTTGTGCGCTACAGTTCCGGTATTAGTGACTTTATCAGTAGATCCAAATCCACCACTGATGAAAGTTTTATCGGAATCGTAGAAGTCTAAGGAGAAGTACCCTTCGCACCGGTGACAGCTCATGTCTCCTTCAAACTTGTACTGAGCATTAGCTTTTATCGGAATATCCTTCCAATATCCACCTGTCGTGTTGGAGCTTCCTAAAGAGTTAACCTCAAAAGTATTAGCTCCAGAAATAACCCATGAGTCACCGGTTCTACTTGTAAAAGTGATAGCGGAAGCACTACCAGTAGCGACCCAAGTATTCCACCCAGCTACAGTCTTGTTCACATTAACGATCTCTGCTCCAGAGTTTGGAATAATATTCTGCCTGTAGTCAGGATCTAGGACCCTTTCATACTCGGCAATGCCTTCCTGTTTATTTCCAACGCCCGGAGTCGTACGCTGATCAAGACTATTAGGTAAAGACACAACCAGCGCATTCTGTACAGAAACAGGATCGTGTATAACTACATCATTCACCTTAGAATGACTAGGTGAATAAGCCGAAGTATAAGCTAAGCCTGTTCCTCCATACGCTGTATTATTCTGCACCGGATAAGCTGTTGGCTTGTTCTTTGGATTATCGTTTAAGACATTCTTAAAGAACACCGTGGATGTGCCTGTTATATACTCTCCGTTCTGAAGAGTGTCAGGGATATCCAAATTCGTAGCCATTAATCTCATGAACGGAGCAGGCCTGCTAGGTCTTATCTTACCTGCCGGCATACTATCAAAGATGGTTGTAACAGTTCCGGTCGATCCTCCAGAATACTTATTAGTAGGAGAAGAAAAGTTACCGTTATACGACCCAACCTTGATAGTGTTCAGTTGGTCCCACTTAGCTGCAGATAATGGATTATTAGTCCACATAGTATCGAAGTTAGTAATAGGGACATCCAATTGCTCGGTGACTTTCGCTGTATTAGACTTCTTGTCAAAGTACATAACAGATTGATCACCGGAAGACGTTTGTAAAATCAAGAAGTCAGAGATGGCTGTAACATTAGTGGTGAGTGC
Organism: Cohnella cellulosilytica; assembly: GCF_042431195.1. Classification (NCBI taxonomy): domain Bacteria; kingdom Bacillati; phylum Bacillota; class Bacilli; order Caryophanales; family Paenibacillaceae; genus Cohnella; species Cohnella cellulosilytica. Next base: position 3,966 of record NZ_JBHMDN010000049.1, on the reverse strand, counting down.
ACGACGTTCGTCAAACTTCTTTTGCTCCAGCACTGGGCCGCTGTCCTTTGAGTTGGTTAAGCAATTATCGGAATTACCTTCATTCCAATAAACACTATCGTGTTGATCGGTCTCAAGAGAGTAGCGCAGCCTACCCTCCTTACTGGTATTCGTAGCTGCCCTGTTATAGAAAAAGGTTGGATCTCCTTGAGTGATGGAGGCTGTTACTTCGTTTGTTTGAACAAGAGTAGCCATCCCGTCTACTTTGGATTTTTCAATCTTCCATACAACTGCTTTATTGATCTGTATGTAGTCAAATGTGACTGTCTGAGTCCAGGTATCTACGTAATGTCCTACTACGTGAGAATCATAACCTTTTTGATCCCATCCGTATTCAGTTCCGTATATGGGCTGAGGATTCTCACCTGTTGTATAACCTTTGATATACTGTTGAGATTTAGACTGCACCACTTCTTTGTAAGGAGCACCACAGGCATCAATCTTTTCTCTAGCAGCTGGCGGAGGTGGTTGAACATCTTGGGTAAACCCACCTATAATTGGATCCATAGCCCATCCATTTACGACAGCATTGAACTCTGATTTGTAACTACGAGTTTGCGACTTCTGCGAAATGTATTCAACTTCGATATCCACAATAAACTCAGAACCACCAGATGCAAAATACAAATTCCTTGTTGTGGGTATGCCGGACATCGCATCAAACGTTTCATTAGAGCTCGTCCCAGAAAGTTGTGGCGAACCCTCTTTAATCTCTGAGAAATACTTCGGCACACTAAAGAAACTTGCAGTATTCGGCGGTGGTACTTCAGGTCTAAACCATGTCATTTCTGTCGATGACTTTGGTCTAGCACAGTCAACCTCCACAACTTTTCCGGAAGCATCCGTTGCGGTTATAAACACATCGGCATTATAACGGAAACTTACTTTGCCGCCTGGGGGTATAGGATAATTAGTCAGATCATCCTCATAGAGTATCTTACTTACTCCATTCGTATTCCTGAAATAAGCTAGTAACTCTTCTCCACTCACTTTAAGACCCTTTGCTGGATTAATTGCAGAGCCGGGAGCATCGAGATCTGGAGGTATTTTACCCTGAGTAGACCATTTAGGTTTCTCTCCAGTATTAGCTAGTCCAGTCAGTACATCCGTTTGATCTGATCTATAAGTCCTGATATTTATTGTGATGTTTTTCTTGCCAACTACCCACTTCTCCCAATCGTCAATATCCTCCTGATCTTTCAACTGAAGATCTACCTGCATTGATACCTTCTGTCCGATAGTTGTATTATCTGGAGGCACCTCACCTTCGACCGTAGACTTGCTTGGAACAGTTGCGCTCGAGAAGCATTTACAGTCAGGATCTGTTGTGTAAATTCCTCTTACATATTCCCCGCCTATAGGCACAGGAGGATTACGTTCTGTAAGCTTAGATGCCATCCTTACAAACGTTGGACTCTCTGTTTGCTCAGAACAATCCATATCCTCTGGCTTCGAAATCCTAGTCACATAGGAACATACTAGGAAGTAAGTTTTATCATCATCACCGGTAAGAGTATCTGGCACGATAATGCCTTTACCATCTTTGGTCTCCGACTTTGAATATTTCCAAGCCGGCCACATACCTTCTGTGTATCCATCTCTCTTCTTTGGACCATAAGTACTCAGAATATCTGTCGGATCTTTTATATCTTTTCCGCTTTCATCCAAATACTGCATTACTATAGGATAAGAACCTTTAAACTCAACCTGTATGTCATAGTAAGCCCTAAAATAAGAAGTATTGGCCCAACTCTTTGCAACCCGTATATCGTTAAGTGTTGTGTACTCAGGAGTTAAATGAGTGCCTCCTGTATCTTTAATTAAAAAGATAGAATTCATGTATACAGTCATTCCATCAGCCAAATTCGCAAATAGCGGATTCTCCACAATCTTCTCTTCAAACTTTTCCCTATCTACTACAAACTTTGTTACAAGAGTAGCATTAGCTGAAGAAGCTCCGTATTCTGCCTGTTGACATTTCCCTTCCCCTTGTAATCTTTTAGCATTGGTCTGGCGTTGGGCAGGACTACTCTCTAAGTCATTTGAGATTTTGCTAAATTGACTTAAGTAATCACATTCCCCTATATCTTCTACCGACCACATACTCTTATCGTAATCTCCAGCAGAGTTGTACAAATCTATCCGTAGATAGTCGTTGCTTATATCACCATCCTTATTACTATCTTTCGCTATAGGGGTACACTGAGCTGTATCAACATTAGTACTATTACAGGTAGTATCTCTCCGTATAACGAAAGCCTTTGTCCCATAACGAGTACTGGAAGAAGCCTTCTTGTTCGGTGTAACATAAATTAACTGTCCGTCATCAAACCAAGCTCCAGTAGCATACCTTTTTGTATTGGTAGACGAAGGAGTACCTTCACCAGCCGCTTCTGCTTGTTGACTAGGATACAATGGAAATCCGCTGAAAAGTACAAATAACGTCAATAAAATCATTCTAAGCCTTTTCACATACATGCCTCCTTATGTAATTCCTTTATTACAGAACTCAAACTGAGTTAAAACACTCTAATAAAGGAATTACAGGTGAGATCTGTAATAGCCTCTCACCTGCCTTGTAATCACTTTACCTCTACGTTATAGAAATAAGAGTCCTTGATGAACATGTTCTCCGTATCTGAAAGACCATGGTCTTCTCCCCAAAGAGCAGATGCTACGTTAGAATCCGTTCTGACGTTAGAATACCCATCATACCAAACTCCTGTTTTTAATTTAACAGGATCTGACCAGAATGAAACATCCCAACTATCTAAGAAGGCTTGGTTGGAATCATTAGCTGAAATTATCATAAACTTGAAATGAGTAGGTATCCAGGTAGTCCTGTTGGTTTCATAGACGGCAGACAGTTCAGGATCAGCATAACCCTTTGCTATTACCTTGTTCTCTTTCACCCATTTGACGTACTTTCTGATAATGTTTTCAAACTGACTCTTTGTGAGTTCATTCTTCGTAATGTTACCAGAAGCACTAGCCATGAAAGCTTTGATAAAATCATCCTCATTAATCGTTCTATAATCTACATTCAACTGAACAGCATAGTAGCTGCGAATCTTAGATGCAAGAACATTCCCAGTTCTAACATGAGCTGCCGAACCCAACCACTCGATAAAAACTCTACTCTTGCTTTTGGAAGAGAACGACTTATAGAAACCTACACCCTCTAGGTCTGTCAAACGAATCCAGTTATTATCTTGAGTCTTGCTGTACTCACGCCCCCAAGGATCAAGCTTAACTTCCCCAGAATCAACCTTAGTTTGGTATTTTGCATCAGTAACTTTGACGGAGTGAGCTGCTCCATCCCACTCGACTCCAGAACCAAGTACTTCGCTTACGAAACGAAGAGGAACCATAGTACGACCGTCGTACTTCTCAGCAGCCGTATCCAGTTCCCGGTCTTCCCCATCGACAGAAACCGTTTTGGAGCCAATAGGCATACGAATTGTTTTTCCTTCGTACTGGATGATGGCCGTTTGCGTGCTATTCTCCCATGTGACTTCAGCGCCTAACATTTCGCTGACAAAACGTACCGGAACCATCGTACGACCGTCCGTATTCATATAAGGCTCGGTATCCGGGAACCTAACCTTCTGACCGTTCACGATAATGGGAATGATCTGAAGATCTTTTCCGGGTTCAGCGGAAACCTTGCTTGTCATGATCCCACCTGCAAATACTGAAACAGCTATTGCGGCCATGATTGTTTTCTTGATCACTTTTCATCGTCTCCTTAGATGGACAGTAGAATTATCGTAGACTCTCAAATCAGGAATACGCTCTTTGCAGAATCATTCGCTCGCAATCATCCAGACGATCGGCTGATTGATTCAAATAGTCAACACATCGCTTCAGTTCATAATCGTATCCTACCTTTAGCCCAACCCAGTAGTAGGAGAGCTTATCCTCCAG
>NZ_JBHMDN010000048.1:188910-259188 GCF_042431195.1 Cohnella cellulosilytica | reverse complement strand
CCCAGTCCTTCGGTTTGTTGGAGCGAGGTATAGTTTACAGTAGTGGTATCCTGAACGGCCAGGATGATGGATTCACCTTGGGCCTTCATATGGCCAAGGGTCGCTTTTCGATGGGCTTGTAGCACGACCTCTTCGGTAATCTGCTCGTTGTCGAGCAAGCGATACATGGCTTTGGCTTCTGCTGAATCGCGGCTTGCTCCCGCCAACGATTTCCCAAGATTTTGCGTCAACGTGGAGACGGTTTGGATAAATCGTTTAATTGTACGCCCACATTTGATTCCGAGATGTTGAAGCTCCGTGCTTGCCCAGTCCTCTTGTTCAAGGCTCGTCGATTGTGACATGAGAGATCCCACCTACCGCCTGCTTTTTCTCCCAATTTACTTTGCTGCGGGCCTGTTGTCCATCCTTATTTTCTTAAATCCCTGTTTATGGTAGCGTTGTGGGTCAAGCATAGGCTCAACCAGAGCTACGGCACGTACGAGGAGTACCTGCTGCAAGACCCGTTCATTAGCGGAAAAACGGCCATGTCCATCGACGGCAATTCCCTTATAGCCATGATCAAGGAGGCGCAAACCGTCCTCGGAGACAAAGCCGTGAAAAATTGGGACGTCGTCACGATGCCCGTAGATCCGCAAAACCCGAACGTCACCGATACGACCTCGGTGGATCAGATTCTGGCGATCGACGCCCAATCCCCGAACGTCGAAGCGGCCTGGACGTTCCTGCAATACGTGAACGGCGACGAATTCGCCCGCGTCTCGTCGAAGCGAAACTCCGGCAGTTTCCCGGTCAGAACGAGCTATATCGCCGACGAGGAAAATCACAACCTGCAGGCCTTCTACGTTCTGGCGCCTGTGGAGGAAACGGTCTTCAAGGATTACGGCGAGATGCCTAACGAGATTTTCGGGGAAATCATGAACGCGATCTCGGCGGAGCTGTCCGAGGCCGAGCTGGGGAACCGGACCGTGGCGGAAGCGATGAATCGCATCCAGGACAGGGGGCAGCTTCTGCTGGACGGCAAGGGCGAACGGCCCGAAGAAAGCGCGGAATAGGAGTCTAGCGCCGCGAAGGGGCTGTCCCATAAATCAACCAAATTGTTCTGAAGATTATCGAAGATAGTGGTAAGAGAGGGATGTATCTCCTTCGGAGCGATGTCTCCGACTTTTGCCCTCTTCGCCGAGAGCGCTGCCGGACATGACGCAGGCCGACTTTCGCCGCAATACCCGAAAATCGCGCAACTTTCCGAGAAAATAGCGAATTGTTAGCGAAGTTTTCGGATTTTATACTGGGGTCATTCCTTCTGGAAGCAAAGGAGAACCTCATGTCATTTCAAGATCAGGAAAGATTCAAGCTCCGTTTGAAATATCCCGCTTCATGGCCGGGGAATGGATGGCGGGAAGCGCTGCCCGTCGGCAACGGCAGACTGGGCGCGGCGGTATACGGCGCCGTCTATAAGGAGACGGTCGTCCTCCAGCATGCCGAGCTGTGGCACGGCGGACGCCGCAGCCCGCTGCCCGACGTCGCTTCGTCGCTGGCGGAAACGAGGGCTCTCATGGACCGGGGCGAGTACGACGCCGCGAACCGGGTTCTGTCGGAAGCCCTGCTGGCGGCCGGATACGATTCGGAGCTCTATAAGCCGCTGCCGCTGGCCGATCTGAACATCGTGATGAAACCCGGCAAAGGGTTTCGCCGTTACGCCCGCGAGCTCGATTTGGCTTCCGGAGTCGCCTCCGTCCGTGGGGAGGACGGGAATGTCGCGTTTCGGCGCGACCTGTTCGTCTCCCGGGCGGACGATCTGCTCGTCTGCCGCATCAGCTTCGAGGAGACCGCTTCGGAAGCCGCGATACCGGGAGGTGAGGCGCCGGAGGTTGAGCTTGGGCTGACGCTCCACGATCCGCAGCAGTCGCGCCCGTTCGATTCGAAGCTGCTGCCGACTTGCGTCGATCGGCTCGCTGCGGACGGCTATATTCGATACGCCGCCCGCAGCGTCGACGGCACCGATTTCGGCGTCGTCTTAAAGGTCGTCCCGATCGGCGGCAGGACGGAAGCGGCGGACGGCCGCCTCTCCGCGCAAGGCGCAAGCGGCGGCGTGCTGGCGCTTGCGGCCGTCTTCGTCGGCGGGGACCGGCACGACGAATGGCGCAAGCTCAAGGAGAAACTGGACGCCGTCGAACCCGACTACGGGCGGCTGCTCGCCCGTCATGCCGTGCTTCACGGAGAACTGTTTCGCTCGGCGGACTTCTCACTCGAGCTGGAAGGATCCCCCCGGTCGAACGAGGAATTGCTGATGGCGGCGTACGAAGGCGAGACGCCGAACGAACTGACGGAGAAAATGTGGGCGTACGGACGTTACCTGTTCGTCTCCTCCACCCGCGAAGACGGACTGCCGTGCCCGCTGTACGGACTTTGGTGCGGCGACTACGACGGCCTGTGGAGCCATCATATGGCGAACGAGAACGTGCAGATGATTTATTGGCACGCTCTTCCAGGCGGGCTGTCTGCCCTCGTCCCGGCTCTGTTCAACCATTACGACGGCTTGATGGACGACTTCCGCGACAACGCGCGCAAGCTGTTCGGCTGCCGAGGAATCTACATCCCCGCCGGCACGACGCCAGGACTTGGACTGCCCAACCAGATCGTTCCGGTCATCATGAACTGGACAGGGGCGGCAGGATGGCTCGCCCGCCATTATTACGAATATTATTCGTATACCGAAGACGCGGCGTTCCTGCGGGATCGCGCTCTCCCGTTCATGCGCGAAACGGCGCTGTTCTATGAGGATTTCCTGACCATCGGGGCCGACGGCCGTTATCGGATCTATCCGTCGGTGTCCCCTGAAAACTCGCCCGGCAACTTCGCCGCAGGCCGGGACGCCGACCAACTGGCCCATCCGATGCCCAGCGCCGCCGACTCGGCTATGGATTTCGCCATTCTGAAGGAGCTGCTCGGCAATCTACTCGAAGGGGCGCAGCAGGCCGGCATGTACGAGGATGAATGGAGCAAATGGGAGGACATGGCGGCCCGCATTCCTCCCTATCTGCTCAACCAAACGGGAGCGGTCGCCGAATGGGGAGACGTTGCGTTCGAAGACAACGATAACCATCGCCATATGTCGCATATCTACCCGCTGTTTCCCGGGAACGAAGTGGACGGGCAGCGGCAGCCCGAGCTGTTCGAAGCTTTCGCCAAAGCGGTGCGCAGCCGCCAGACCGTCGGACTGAGCGATCAGTCCGGCTGGTCGCTGGCGCATATGTCCCACGTATACGCTCGCCTCGAGGACGGAGAGCGAGCGATGGAATGCCTGGATTTGCTGACCCGCTCTTGTTTGCTGCCCAACTTGTTTTTACTCCACAACGATTGGCGCAACATGGGCATCTGCCTTGACTTTGCCGAGGCGCCGTTCCAGATCGACGCGAACATGGGCTTCACGTCCGCCGTACAAGAAATGCTGCTGCAGGCTTCCCCGGGACGAATCTCCCTCTTGCCAGCTCTGCCCGAACGCTGGCGGCAGGGCCGAGCCGGCGGACTTCGGTTCCCGACCGGGACGGTTAAGCTGGAATGGAACGCCGATACGGGACATTTCCGCGCCGAGCTGAAGGCTCTGCGGGATACCGCCGCCATCGTTCGAATTCCCGGGCGGTTCGGAGCCTGCGGCTGGCATGGCGATTGGAACGGCGAGACCGGAACGGATTCTGGCGCGATAAGCGTCGCGATTCCTGCCGACGGAACGCTGACGATAACGGCCGCAGCTCCGGACTCCCTGGCCGCAGCCCACGAAAGGAGCGATGCGCGATGAGCTCGAAGGCCTCTTGGAAAGAGATGGGCCTCGCCTACTTGATGATCTTTCCCGCCCTGTTTTTCTTTGTTCTCTATCTGGTCTATCCGCTGTTCAAGTCGCTGCGGATGAGCCTGTACGATTATTCGGGCATCGGCAGCCTCACGGACTTCGTCGGTCTGGCCAACTACGTCGAGGCGCTTGCCGACAAGCAATTCTATAACGCGATGGCCAACAACTTCACCTTGATGGCCATCGAGCTGGTCGTCTCGCTGACCGTCGCTTTTATCCTGGCGTATTTCCTGTATCGGGGCGTGTTCGGCTGGAAGTTTTTTAACGTCGTGCTGTTTCTGCCCTACATCATCCCGTTATCGGTATCGGCAATTATTTGGACGTCGATCTATGAACCCAACATCGGGCTGCTGAATACGTTTCTGGACAAAATCGGCTTAGACTCCTGGAAGCGGGTCTGGCTGGGCAGCACGGATACGTCACTGTATTCCGTCATCGCCGTATGGATCTGGCGTACGATTCCGTTCAACATGCTCATCCTGCTCGGCGCGATGCTGAAAATTCCAAAGGAGATGATCGAAGCGGCACGAATCGACGGCTGTTCCGGCTTTCGGATCGTCCACTATCTCATCGTGCCTCTAACAGCGCCGACGATCGGACTTCTGTTCATCCTGTCCGTCGCCTACGACTTCCGGGCCTTCGACATGGTGTGGGTCATGACGCAGGGAGGACCCGCGGATTCCACCCAGATCGCATCCACGCTGGTCTACAAGCTGGGCTTCAGCCAGAACGAATACGGCTACGCCAACGCGATCGCCTTCCTCGTATTCGCATTCGTCGCTGCGGTCGCAGGCGCGCTGATACTTGCCGCCAAAGTCGTTAACGCGGGGTTAAACCGCAAGCGGGGGTCGAAACAATGATCAAAAAAACAGTGCTTACGGCCTTCGTTCTGCTCTTCGCGGTCACGTCGCTGTATCCGCTCATCTGGGTATTGATGCAATCTCTCAAATCGGACGCCGAGTTTTTCGCCAACCAGTTCGCCCCGCCGACCGACTTTCTCTGGAACAACTACAGCAAAGCTTGGACGGAGGAAAATTTTGACCTATACTACAAAAATACGTTAATCGTCACCCTGTTCGGCGTCGCGCTGGGCGTGCTCGTCTGCGTCCTGGCCGGTTACGCGTTCGCACGCTATCGCTTCTACGGCAAAAAGCTGCTGACGCTCAGTTTTGTCGGCGTGCTGTTCGTACCGATTCCGGTTCTGCTGCTGCCCGTCTATTTCATCAACCGGGACCTCGATTTGCTGAACACGTACGCCGGCATGATCGGTCCTTACATTTGCGGCATCGTGCCGCTCGGCGTGCTGCTGATGCGGGGCGCATTCGCCAGCTTGCCGGGCGAAATCGCGGAATCCGCGCGGATGGACGGAAGCGGAGAATGGCGGACGTTCGGCCAGATTATGCTGCCGCTTACGACTCCGACGATCGCGACCGTGTGCATCCTGCAGTTTATTACCGTCTGGACGGATTACATGTGGCCGCTCATCGCCAACACGAATCCCGACATGTACACTTTGACGATCGGCATCACGACGATGGCCGCGCAGAAATTCGTTCTCGGCTACGGCCCGGTGTTCGCCGGCATGGTCATCTCCTTCTCGTTTATTATTCTCGTCTATGTTTTCCTGCAAAAGTATTTCATGCGGGCCTTGTCGGACGGAGCCGTCAAAGGGTAATCGGCAAGGCGGGAGGCGCCTATGATCAGAAGATTGCTAGCGACTTACCTTTTTTTCATCGTGATCCCGCTTGCCGCCGTTACCGGTGTCGGATATTCGCTATACAAGAACGGCATGGAAAACCAGGTGGCCCGATCAATCGACGGCACCGTGAAGCTTCTGCATAAAGAAGCGGAAGATTATTTCGATAACTACGTGCGGCTGGCCGGCTCCGTCATGCTCGACGAGAAGGTGGCCGGCACGACGTACAGCGTCATCGACATTCTCGGGGGCCGCAAGCCCGAGGACGCCTTGAGCGGCGGCTTCGAAGCCTACGATCAGGCGCAAAAAATTCAATTCATCCTGAATAATTTGCTGAATAAGGGCGGCGGTGCGCTGAATACCGTCTACCTTTATACCGACGGCGGAGAACGGTTCTACTCCAACCGTACGCGTCACGAGCCGTATAGCCCCGATACGCTGGCAGAGTTCGCCGACCGCTTGCGCGAAAGCGAAAGGGAATGGATATTCGTTCAAAACGACGCGAGCGCGAATCGCGAATCCGTCTACCTCGTCCGCCGGATCGGGCAACCGTTCACGCATGCTTACTTGGGCTGCATCGTCATGGAAATCCATCTGTCGGAACTGGCCGATACGATACGCATGGGACAGGTTCCCGAGCAGAGCGTGTACGTGCTGTGGAACGGCACCCGTCCCGTATACGGTCCCGAGGGCAATTGGGCGGACACGGGCATTGCCGTCGAGAACCGGGACGGCCGAATGCAGGTGACGGCTCCCGAAGAGCACCGCTACCTGCTGTCCTCCGCAACCGCTGCGGAGTCGGAGTGGACCGTCGTCAGCCTGCTGCCCCAGAACCGGCTTAGCAGCGGCATCGATCAGGTTCGTAACTGGATTATGGCGGCCGCCGGCCTCTCGATCCTGCTCTCGATCGCGATCGCCTACGGGATGGCCGTCGGCATCGCCAATCCGGTCAAACGGGTACGCAACGCCATGCGCAAGTTCGAAGCGCAGCTGCTGAGCACCCGCGTGACGGTGCAGGGCCGGGACGAGGTCGCCGAACTTGCGGTCGGCTTCAATCATATGGCGGAACGGCTCCAGTCGTTGATCGACCAGGTGTACCGTGCGGAGATCGCGGAGAAGGATGCGCAATTGCGCGCGCTTCAGGCGCAGATTCATCCTCATTTTCTCCACAACACGCTAGAGTCGATACGAATGCTCGCGGAAATCCGGGGCGCGTCCGACGTCGGCGAAATGACCCGGGCTCTCGGCGTGCTGTTTCGCGCGGCCACCGAATATTCCACGCTGATCCCGGTCGAGGTAGAGTGGAACTTGGTCCGTCAATATTTGCTCATCCAGGAATACCGGTTCGACGGCACGCTCACCGTGGATGCCAGTATAGAGCCCGAAGTCCGCAACGTGCTCGTTCCGAAGCTGACGCTGCAGCCGATCGTGGAAAACTGCATCCAGCACGGACTGATGCCGCGGCGGGCGCCGCGAGAAGGGATGATTCGGCTTCGCGCCTACCGCGAGTCCGAATTCGCGATCGTCGAAGTGATGGACGACGGCGTAGGCATGAGCGCGGAAGCTCTTCGCGAGCTGGTCGCCAGGCTGCAGTCGGACGAAGCGTCGGACGATGGAGAAAGCGTCGGTCTGACGAACGTCCATCGCCGCATCCGGCTGCAATGCGGACGCGAGTACGGCTTGTCGGTGACGAGCGCCCCGAACGTCGGGACGCGAATCGTCATTCGGCTGCCGATGGACAAGGGAAGGGGGGGCAGCGGAGATGAATATTCTGATCGTCGATGACGAGAAGCTCATCCGGCAAGGATTGTCTCATATGATACCGCTCATGAACGAGAACTATCGCATCGTCGGCCAGTGCGGGAGCGGCGAAGAGGCTCTCGAACGCATTGCGGTCGAAGGCCTTCGCGTCGACACGGTCATTACCGACGTCAGAATGCCTCCGCCGATGGACGGTTTGGAGCTGATTACCGAGCTTGCGATCCGCTATCCGCACGTTCGAAGTATTGTGATCAGCGGATACAACGAATTCGATTACGTCCGCAGCGCGCTTCGCAGCGGAGCGGTCGATTACCTGCTCAAGCCGATAGACAAGAAGGAGCTCCAGACGGTGCTCGGCCGGATAGAGCTCACGATCCCCTCCGGCGACAGTCGAGAGCCTGACGACGGCAGCGGACAGGTCTCGCTCGCTTACCGCGACAATCTGCTTAACGGCCTGTTCAAAGCCGATCCCGGCATCTACCGCGATGCTGTCGCGTATTTGCAAAGCCGTTACGGCATCAGCGAGAGCACGCATCGTTTTATGACCGCGGGAATCGTCATCGACCAGCTGCCGGATGAGCCGCTGACGCCTTCGGACAAAGCGCTTTTCCAGTATTTCATCCGCAAGACGGCCGAGGAACTGCTGCCGCTATCGGGCAGCGTCGAGGGGAGCGTATTCCAGGGGAGCGACGGCTTAACGCTGATCGTGTTTTTTATCGATCGCGCGAGCGGCTTCGAGCTCCAACCGCAGGCCCAGCTCACGATGCTGCTCAGCCAGATCAAGCGGCACGTCCGGTACCCGATTACGGTCGCGCTGTCCTCGTACGTCGAATTGTTCCGCCAATTTCCGAGCATGATCGATCAGCTTCATATCGCTCTCAAATCCCGGCTTGTCAGAGGAACCGACCAGCTGATCGAATTCGATGCCGCCAGGCAGACGAACGAAGCCGGATTCGAGGAAGTGGGACGAGACTGGATGGAGAGCGTCACGCGCCACCTGCAGGCCGGGGAATTGGAGAAAATGAAGAGTTCGTTTCTCGAGCTTCTCGCCGATCTCCGGCGCGGTCAACTGCCGCCGGACTATATCGTCGATATGATCGACAGAATGTTCATCCGCATGGAATCCGCGCTGGATCAGCTGGGAATAACGGTCGACTCTTTGAATTACGAAGAGAGACGAAAGCTCGGCCATACGCTGGAGCAGTGTCCGCTATGGGAGCAGATGGAGCGGTCCGTGCGCGAGCGCCTCGACGTTCTGACGGAGCAAATCCGCGCCACGACGCTACGCCAGAAGCCCGATTATATTAAAGAGGCCGTGGCGTTCATCGAGACCCGCTACCGCGACGATATCAAGCTGCACGACGTGGCGAAGCACGTTCATCTTTTCCCCAGCTATTTCAGCCAGCAATTCAAGCTGCTGATGGGAATCAATTTTATCGACTATCTGACGGAAAGAAGAATGGAAGAGGCGATGAAGCTGCTGCGAGAGACGGACGAGCCGGCCTATTTGATCTGCGAGCGCGTCGGTTACGCCACATCGGCCCATTTTATTAAAGTGTTCAAGAAATGGATCGGCAGCACGCCCGCCGAATACCGCAACAAGTGGCAAACGGAAACTGCTGATCCGCGAGAAGCGCGTAGCCAAATGCAGAAAAAAGCGAAATAACGCCAGAACGTTGTCGTCTTTTCCATTCCGCCCCGACCCGTTACCCTTAGAGTGCAACGATAAAAAGGAGGGTGTATCGCAATGAAAAAGAAATCGCGGTTCGTATCGCTGTGCGCCGCCTTGGCGCTGACGACGACTCTCGCGGCTTGCGGCGGCGGAGACAACGGGAACGAGTCCGCCGCCCCGTCCGGCAGCGGCGAATCGGGACAGCAGGACATTAAGCTGAAATTCGTCTCCTGGTGGTCCTACTTAAAGCCGGAGCATCTGCAAGTTTTCGAGGAGGAGAACCCGGGCATTCGCATCGATTACGAATACGTGCCGCCGGGAGACAGCTACTTCAATAAAATCAAAGCGCTCAGCGCCAGCAACGAGCTGCCGGACGTATTCGCCACCCAGGACGCGAACTTCGACAGCTTGGCCAAAGCCGGGGAAATCCTCGATCTGACCGAGGCGCTCGGCACGCCAGCGTACGATAAAGAAGCGTCATGGCGCGATACGATCAATCCCGTGCTGATGAGCTCGCTGGCCAACCAGCTCTCGGCGGAAGCCGATGCGGCGAACCACGCTTGGGGCATTCCGTTCGGCGCGGTCAGCGTCGTCGTCGTATACAACAAGACAATGTTCGACGAGCTCGGCATTTCCGCCCCGACCACCTGGGAGCAATTCGAGCAAAACAACGAGAAAATCAAGGCGGCCGGCAACATTCCGATGTCGTTCAACGGCAAGCTTGGCTGGAACAAATGGTGGTACGAGTATTTGCTCGACCAGACGATCCGCGACGTCAAGCCGGAGGATTACGCCTCTGGAGCGGCCAAGCTGACCGATCCCGGCGTCGTCGAAGCGTTCGATAAAATCAAACAGATGTGGGACGACGGCGTATTCGATCCCGGCGGCTTCACGAACGGTCCCGAGGAAACCCAGGCTCTGTTCGTTCAACAGAAGCTTGCCCAATATATGGTCGTTCCCGAGAACTTCGTCAAATATTTGACGGAAAACATACCGGAAGGCATCGAGATCGGAGCTTACGCGCTTCCGGGCTACAAGGGACTTACGCCCAACCGGGCGATCGGGGGCGCCTCCAACGTCGCGGTCGTTAGCGCCAAGAGCACGCACCAAGAAGCGGCCATCAAGTTCGCGAAATTCCTGACGTCCGAAAAGCTGTACCAGTTGCTCTCCTCCGAGAACGTCGTGCCGAGCACGATCGGTTACCAGCCACCCGAAGGAGATCTGATCATGGGCGCATTCGCCGAAGCGATCGAAGGCGGCTTCACCGAGCCTCACATCCCTTCCGGACCTAACAGCGAACAGACGCTGAAGGATGCCATGGCGCAAATTCTGTTGAACAACGTTCCGACCGCGGACGCCTTGGCGGAAGCGCAGAAGAAGATCGACAAATGAAGCGAATCGCGTAACGACGGCAAGGGCCGCCTCCTCCGAAATTCGGAGGAGGCGGCCCTTCGGTTTTCCGGCTTTAATACGGATTGTTCCGCACATTCAGCACGTCGGCGAGAAACGTCAGCGTCAGCCCCTGGCCCCAGCCCTGGATGCGCTTGTCCGGCACGCCCTTGTAGCCGTCGGCGTTCTGCATGACCGCCGTTCCGGCGGAGACGCCCGTTACCGTGCCGTCCTCGGCGATGCGGGCCAGAATGCCGTCGATGGCGCGCTGCGTATATTTGTTGTACAGCCGCCCCTTCGCCAGCAGCGCGGACGCGATGCCCGCCGAGCCGGACGTCTCCAGCGGCGAGGCCGGGTCGTCGAGGATGGTGTGCCAGAGGCCGGACGACTCGTCCTGCAGCCGGACGAGCGCGCTCAACTGGTCGCGCAGCGAGCCTTCGATGACCATGAAGTTCGGCAGGTCGACCGGCACGAGGTCCAGCGCCCTGGTCATCGTCAGCGCCGCCCAGGAGTTGCCCCGCGCCCAATACACGCCCGACATATGATTGCCCGCGATATTGTCCCAGCCGTGGTAGTACAGATTCGTGCGCGAATCCTGCAGCACGCTCTCGTGCCCGTGGTACTGGCGCAAGCCATCGTTGAAGTAATCGTCGCGGCCCAGCAGCCTGCCGATCCGCAGCAGGAAGTAGCCCGCCATGAACATCGTGTCCACCCACGCCTGCTCGGGGAAGTTGTACGTCTCCGAGTTGACCGTGTGCTGGAAGATGCCGTCCCCGAACCGCGGAGCGTCGTGCGTCAGAAACTCCGCCATCTCCTTCGCCGTCTCGATGTACCGTTCGTCCTTCGTCGCCTCGTACAGCGTAAGCAGGGAATGGCCGACCGACACCCCGTTGACCGACAGCTTGGGCAGGCCATCCCGCATATTTTCATCCACCCAGGCTTTGACCCGTTCCAGATACTCCGCTTTCCCCGTCGCCGCATAAGCCTCGCACACGCCGTAGAACGCCACGCCCCCGGGCCAGTCCCAACTGAAGTCCATGCGGAAAGTCCGCTCCACCACCCGGTCGATCACGTCTCTGATTTCGTCGTCGTTAAACTGCAATGCCGGCATATCGTCCGCTCCCCCCAATGTAGATTACCCCTTCAAACCGCTTGTGCTGATGCCTTCGACGATGTACTTCTGGAAGATGAAAAAGATCAGGAATACCGGAACGAGCGACAGCGTCGACATCGCGAACATCCCGCCCCAGTTGTTGAGCGACTCCCCGTCCAGGAACAGCTTGAGCGCCAGCGACACCGGATACAGCTCGGGCTGGTTCAAGTACAGCAGCGGATGGATGAAATCCTCCCATGTCCAGTAGAAGGAGAAGATCGCCGACGTCATCATCGCCGGGACGATCAGCGGCAGAATGACCTTGAAGAAAATGCCGTATTTGCTGCACCCATCGATTTTGGCCGCTTCGTCGAGATCCGCGGGAACCGTGCGGATAAACTGCATGATCAGGAAAATGAAAAACGGAATGCCGAGAAACTGCGGCACGATCAGCGGCTTAAACGATTGCAGCCAGCCCAGCTCCGAGAACATGATGTACTGCGGGATGATCGTCACGTCGCGCGGCAGCATCAGCGTCAGCATCATGCATCCGAACCAGAAGCCGCGGCCGAAAAACGGAACCCGCGAGAACGCGTAGGCGACCAGAGCCGAGCTGCACACCGCCCCGATCGTCGACAGAACGACGATGATAAACGAGTTTTTGAAGAACGTGCCGAAGGAATTGCCCGCGAAGCCCGCCCAGCCGGAGGCGTAGTTGCCCCATTCCAGGGAGCTGGGGATCAAGCTGTACGCCGTGGTGAAAATCTCGTCGTTCGGCTTGAGCGAGCTGGCGACCAGCCACAGAATCGGATAGATCATGCCCAGCGCCAGCAGGCCGACCAGCAAATGATAGGAGACCGTTTTCCACTGTCTGCGCGAGATCGCCATATTATCTGTCCCCCTTCGATTCGTAGTGGACCCAATAGCGCGAGGATTGGAAGATCAGCAGCGTCACGACGCCGATCACGATCAGCGCCACCCAGGCCATCGCCGACGCGTAACCCATCTCGTAGAACGTAAAGGCACGCTTGTACAGGTACAGGGAATAGAGCAGCGTTTCGTCGAGCGGACCGCCTTCGCCGCGCGAGATGATGTAGGCCGGCGTAAACGTCATGAACGCGGATATCGTCTGCATGATCAGGTTAAACAGAATGATCGGGCTGAGCAGCGGCAGGGTGATTTTGAAAAATTGCCGAACCTTGTTCGCGCCGTCTACACCCGCCGCCTCGTAGTAGTCTTTCGGGATGTTCTTGAGCCCCGCCAGGAAAATGAGCATCGAGGAGCCGAACTGCCAGACGGACAGCGCGATCAGCGTCCACAACGCGGTGCCGGGATTGCCGATCCACGAGGTGCTGGATTCGATGCCGATCAGGCCCAGCGCGGAGTTGACCAGCCCCTGGTCTCCGAACACCTGCGACCACAGGATCGATACGGCCACGCTGCCGCCGATCAGGGAAGGCAGGTAATAAGCGGAACGGTACAGCCCGATGCCCGCGATCGCCTTGTTCAGCAGCATCGCCACGCCGAGCGCGAAGGCCAGTCTGAGCGGCACGCTGGCAAGCACGTAGTTGAGCGTGACGGAGATCGACTTGGCGTATTTCCCGTCGTCGGTGAACATTTTGGCGTAGTTATCGAAGCCGACCCAGCCCGGCGCCTCCAGCAGATTGTAATTCGTGAACGAATAGTAGAGGGATGAGAAAACCGGGTAGACGATAAACAGCAGAAACCCCAGGATAAACGGAGCGGCGAACGCGTAGCCGACCACGTGGTTGTTCTCTCGCAGTTTCATGACTTCAGCTCCTTGGGCAGTATCGGGTTCGGACTCGCTCGGGTCTACCGGCAGCCACGCTAGGGCGTGTATGCAACCTCCGAGGACAGCAGATTTTGCCGAATTTTCGTTCCATGCAAGGAACTTTTGTGAAGGCGTACCGGAGGTACGTCAAAGGGTCGAAGCAGGGCGCGAAAAGGCGGTGAAAGATGCACCTGAGCGGGTTTGCATACACGCCCTAAGTAAACGTTTGCTTATATACTTATTATGAAGCCCGAAAACGCACATCTGAAGGCAAAAAACCGTTGTTTTTGTTCAAATTGCCGACATCGCGAGAATTTGAAAAAGAACGAATCCCTGGACATCAAGGGATTCGTTCTTCATCCACCAATCGGAGCTGATGCTTGTCGGGAACCGGCTCGAAGGTATAGCGCATCGCGCCGTCTTGCCCGGCCCATCTGCCCCCTTCTACGACCAATTTGCCGTCCTTAACCTTCGGCAATTCCTGCGGGGACGTGGTCCAATAGGGCAGATCGTTCTCGCCGTCCCTGAACGTATAATTCGACGCTTCTCCGGTCGCTTTGTCGACGCCGTAAGCATAAAATTCCAGAGCGTGGCAATCGGTGTAACGAGGGAGGAACAAAAACAGCTCCATATCCGCAAAATCCAGCTGCCTAAATTCGAGAGTTTCTTTCCCTTTCCAGATCATCTCCAGCTGTTCGAAGCTTTGCACAACCGCCTCTTCGCCCGAGGGACGATGGAAAAACAGCTCGTAATCTCCGAAGAAGTGGACATCCGTTTCCTGCCCGAGACAGCTCGGCGCCCCAAGCGTCTGAACGCTCTCGTCGCCGGATTTCACCGGCCGCAGCTGGAATTGTCCTGAGCCTGAGCTCCCGACAGCCCGAATCCCCCCATTAGGCGCGGGCAGCTCCGGAGCTGATGAGCTATCGGAAACCGTCGGGTCCGCTTCCGGCGGCTTCTCTATATCCGTCAGGGGCGCATCGTGTTCGATGACAGGCCCGAGACGCGTTGTGCCGATTGCTCCCTCGCCGGATCGCATTTTGGCGATGCCGCGCTCCACCTTCCCGTCTCTCCAATTAATGATCAACTGCGCTTCGATCTCCCCGCTGCGAATTCCGTCGAGATCGAAGCCGTCCTCCGGATCGTTGACCGCTTCGCCTTGTCGTACTTCATACCCGTTCCGGACGCCGAAGTCGTAACGCCATAGATCGACTGCGCTCCACGTCGACATGTCGTTCGGATCCTCTCTGTGCTCCTGCGGAAAATCTCGACGGACAGACATGCCAGCATAATCGCTGCCAAGCGCTTGCCGAACCTCTTCCTGAGTCATCCCGAGTCGCAGCCGGTCCATGGAAGATTCGAACGATATTAACGGCTCCTGCTCGCCTCCGCCGCCGATGCTCGCCTGACGCCCCGCATCGAACGGTCTGCCCGACGTCGCGAGAGCGGCCAATACGATGAGCAAGACCGCCGCAGCTCCCAGAGCAACCGTCCTTATGTTCAGACGCGTCTTTCCCGTTCTTCGCGTCCATCTCTTCCTTCCCGGCTGGCCCGACTCCGCCCGAGCCTCCAACTCCCGCTGCAGCTCCGAAGCGAATACGTCTCCCTCGAACGGGCCCTTTTTTAATCGCGCATACCATTCCGGTTTAGCTTCCTTCAACGCTCTCAGCCTCCTCTATCAGCGTCCTCATCTTGGCCCGAGCCCGATGCAATCTGGATTTTACGGTCCCGATCGAGATGCTGAGCAATTGCGCAATTTCCGCCAGCGGCATTTCATATTGAGCATCCATCAGGAGCACCTCGCGGAATTTCGGAGGAAGCTTCATGACCGATTCCCAGATCGAATCCGTATACGCGCGATTCATGAACTGCTCCTCCGCAGAAGGAGCGCTCGGCGCTTGATAAAGAAAATCCAGCAGCGTAACTTTACGGAAGAACGCAGACCTCTTATAGTTGATGACCTTATTGCGCGTAATCGAGAACAGCCAGGTTCGCACCGACGATTGTCCCCGAAAGGAGGAAATATGCAGATAAGCCTGCAAAAACACATCCTGCGCGATGTCGTCGGACACATGTCGGCTTTTCGTCAACAGAAACGCATAATTCCATACTTCCGTTCCGTATTCCCGCATCAGATCCTGCAGGGAAGCGGACTGCATGCTGGAAACGTATTTCAAATAATCGTGCGCCACTCCGCTCACCTCGATAAGTTAGACAACGCAGCTTGCAAAAGGTTCCCGAACAACGGATTTTTTAAAGCAAACCGGGCCCGCGGAAGCCGCGAGCCCGATCGCCTTTTGACCGATTTAGTTTTTGGAGAGAATTTTCGTCGCTTCCTCGCGGAACTTGGCCGCGCCTTCTTCGACCGTCAGCTTCTTGTACAGAATTTGCTCGGCCGTATCCTTCAGCAGCTTGTCGACTTCGACGGCGCCGACCGGGTTCGGGGGATCCATCTGGCTGCTGTTCTGCTCGGCCCAGGCGACGTAGTCGAACACTTTGGCCTGCTCGGGAGTCAGATCCGGCTTCAGCGCTTCCTTTACTTTCGAGGAGACGGGAACGCCGCGCTCGCCCATGATGATTTTGTTCGCTTCGATGTCGTTCACCCAGAAATCGATGAACCTCGCCGCTTCCTCTTTGACTTTCGAGTTTTTCGCGATCGAGAAGTACATGCTCGGCTTCAGGAACAAAGCCTTGTTCTCGTTCCAGCCCGGCACCGGCAAAATCTCGAACGGACGCTGCGCCACCGTGGAGGACAGAATATATTGATTCGACCAGCCCCACGTGCTGACCGCGTTGCCCAGCTCCAGCTCGCCGTCCTCGGGCGTGCCCTTCTTCTGCGCCAGCTTGTCGAGGGACAGCAGATAACCGTCGTTGTACCAGCCCTGATACATATTGTAGAAGTCGATGAATAACTGATCGTCGGTGTAGCCCAGACCTTTGCCGTCGGCCGCGTACATATGCTGGCCTTTGCTTCTCAAGTAGAACGGGAAGAATACGTCATGGCGCAGATCCTGCGTCAGCAGCTTGCCTTGCGACTTCATGACCGGACCGAGCTTCGTGAAGTCGTCCCAAGTCCAATCTTCGCCCGGCATCGTGCCGCCCGCGGCCTCCAGCATCGCCTTGTCGATGACGGCCAGCAGCGCGTTGGAGCCGAGGTTCATCGCGAACAGCTGGTCGCCGAGCTTGCCGCCGGAGATGGACGCTTCGCCGATCGAGCTGATGTCGATCGTGCCGTTCTGCGTATAAGGCGTCAGGTCCTCCAGCTGCCCGCGTCCGCCGTACTGCGACAGATAGGAGATATCCATCTGGATGACGTCCGGGAGGTTGCCTGCAGCCGCGTTAGGAGCGAGCTTCTTCCAGTGGTCGTCGAAAGCGGCGTATTCCGGCTCGATCGTCACGTGAGGGTTCAGCGATTCGTACAGCTCGATGACCTTCAGCGTATAATCGTGACGGGCTTGGCCGCCCCACCAGGCAACGCGCAGCTTGACAGGTTCCTTGCTCTCGCTGGCCGACGCGGACGGGGAAGCGTCCTTCGACTCAGCGGGCGACGAAGCTGGAGCGGAACTGGCCGTTTCCTTGTCGTTGCCGGAGCCGCAGCCAACCAGGCTGATGATAAGCGCAAGCAGGACAATGCCGGTTAATGCTTTTTTCATTTCTAAAATCCTCCCCTGTGAGATTGATTAATATTGTTAGTGCTTACATTTCTTATTATCATGGGGGCGGACCCAAATCGTAATCCAAAAAACCGTGCCGTTTGTTCAAAAAGCAGAGTTGTCGGCCTGCTTGGCATATTCCGAAGGCGTGCAGCCCATCTGCTTCTTGAACACTTGGCTGAAATATTGGGGATTGTCTCCGAAGCCGAGCATTTCCGCCATTTCGAATATTTTGATTTCGGGATTGGCGGCCCACAGCTCCGTCGCTTTCTTCACCCGCGTCCTGACGACGTAGTTGGAAAACTTCTCTCCGGTCTCCTTCTTGAACAGCTTGCCGAGATAGTCCGCGTTCATATACAGCATCTCGCCCGCCACCTGATTCAGCGACAAGTCGGAATTGCCGAGCCGTTCGTCGACGATGTCGATCATTTTGCGCACGATGGACGTAATCTTGACGACGTTGCGCTCGTAGTGGAACTGCGCCAGCTCGCGCACCGTCTCCTCCAGCGCCGCCTGCATCGCCTGCAGCGTGTTCATTCCGGCCAGCTCGGCCAGCTGGCGGTAATACCGGTCCATCCGCTGCGGATCGCCCAGCCGAATGAGGGCGACGAATTGCTGAATGACATAGGATTTGCTCATGTCGATATCGGCCTGAGCCTGCTTCAGCTCCCGGATCAGCTCGCTCAAGGCCTGCTCCGCTTCCTCCCGGCGTCCGGACTGCACCGGCATCGTCAGCCGTTCGGTTTCGAACGCGAATGCGTCCAGCCCGTCCCGCTCCGGCTCCCCCGTATCCTTGCTCGTAATCACGCCGCCTTCTCCAAGATAGAACCGGTAATTCAAGGAACGCAGCGTCTCCCGATACAAGCTTCTGGCCCGCGTAATCCGATCCGGCTCGCTGAGCGCGATCGTGGCGTCCAACTTATAATAGCTTCGGAAAATGCCCCGGATCTGTTCCAGCTTCGCGATCAGCTCTTCGGGCGGAAGCGCGTCTTCGATCAGAACGAGCGCGTGATCCCCGATCGTCGTGCCGAGCAGCGTCGCATCCAGCAGGTCCTCGGCGATGTTCTTCATCGCGAACAGGTGCTCGAACTCCACGTTTGGGCCTTCCGCCTGGAACAACAGCAAGCGGACGGGCCGCTCAATCTCGAATCGAAACAGCTTCCGGTAGTACTCCCATTCCCGGCTGCCGTACGTTTTGTTCGTCACGAACTCTTTGAGCACTTGCTCTTTGACGTGGGGCATCACCTTGGACAGCTCCTGCTTCATGTCGCCGACAAACCGCTCGCGGCGTTTGTCCGCCTCCAGCTCGTCGACGATCTCCGTCAGCACCTCGGCGATCTTACGCTCGTTGGTCGGCTTCAGCAAATAATGCTTCACCCCGTACTGCATCGCCTTGCTCGCATAGTCGAATTCCCCGAAGCCGGACAGCAGCACGAAGCGAACGCCGGGAAAGTCCCGGTAAACGGCGGCGACCAGCTCCAACCCGTCCATCCCGGGCATTCGTATGTCGCTGACGACGATATCCGGAGCCAGCTCCCGGATGCGCTCGTAAGCATCGACTCCGTTGGGCGAGGTGCCGGCCAGCTCGGTGCCCAGAGACGCCCAATCGATAATTTGCGAAATGCCGTCAAGAATGATTTTCTCGTCGTCGACGAGCAGCACCTTGTACATCGCTATTCCTCCTTTTCGCGCGGCAGCGCCACGATGACGCGGGTCCCCCGCCCCGGCTCGCTCTCGATTCGCAAGCCGTACCGGTCCCCGAACGCCAGCTTGATTCTCTTGTCGATGTTCAGCAGTCCGATGCCTTTGCCCCTGGGCCGCAGCTCGCCGCTGCGGAGCCGCTCCAGCGTATCCGCGGGCATCCCCGGCCCGTCGTCCTCCACGAAGACGAGCAGTTCGTCGTCCGCCGGCTCCGCACGAACGACGATCCGGCTCTGCCCGATCGCCGGCTCCAACGCGTAATGAATGGCGTTTTCCAGCAGCGGCTGCAGCGTCAGCTTCGGCAGCCGCTGGCCGAGCAGATCCTCCGGCACGTTCAGTTCGAAGATGAGACGATCGTCGAAGCGGAATCTCTGAATCGTGACATAGCTTTCCACCCCCTCAAGCTCCTCCCCGAGCGTCAGGATTTCCTCCTTCATGCTGATGGAGTTGCGCAGCAAGAACGCCAAAGATTCCACCATGCTCGAAATTTGCGCCTGCTTGTTCACCTTTGCGATCCAGTTGATCGACTCCAGCGTGTTATACAGAAAGTGCGGATTGATCTGCGCTTGCAGCGCTTTGAACTCCGTCTCCTTGATCAGCAGCCGGTGGGCGTAATTCTCGGTAATGAGCGTATTGATCCGTTCGACCATCAGACGGAACGTGCGATGCAGCAGCCCCATCTCGTCCATCGACATCGGCGAGTCGTCGGCCGACGGCAGGTGCGCTTCGGCAAAGTTGCCTTTCTCGGCCAGCTTCATGCGCGCGATCAGATTGTCGATAGGGCGGGTCAGGCTGCGCGAGAAACGGATGCCGAGCGGGATCATCAGCGCGAAGATGGCAACGAAGACGATGACGACCAACTCTTTGATGAAAATGACGCGCTCGAAAATCTGGTTAAACGGCGTAATGTTCAAATACGTCCAGCCCGTCCCGGCCGAACGCGAATAGGAAATAAAGTACGTGTGATCCGCGAGCTTGCGCGTAAAATAGCCTTTGGAGGAGCGGATGGAGCCCAGCGCCTCCCGCGGGCTGAACAACGGCTCCCGCGGATAGATGATTTCTTCTCCCGCGAACAGAATCAAATCTCCTTCGCTGGCGGAGAACTGCTGGGCGATCTTGCCGATGTTGACCCGAATGAGCAGCGTCCCGAGAAATTCCAGATCGAAGTTCGTATCGCTGAACGAACGAATCTCGCGCGCGGAGACGAGCGCCGGGTCGGTCGCGTCCGGGAAAAACCAGCGCATATCTCCCTCCGCCTCGCGGGTCGTCCGCTGGATGCGCTCGATCTTCGCGGGCTCGACGCGGGCGACGTTCCCCGCGCCGTGCTCGGCGCCGCGGGAGTCGAACAGTTGAATCGAATAGATGGACGGTTCGGAACCCGCATACGTCAGCAGGCGATCGATCACCCTCTGCCGCATAATGTGCAGATCGTATTCCGACTCCGTATTTTTGATCGCCAGCAATTGGCTCTGAAGCTGAATGTCCGCGATAACGTCGTAGGACATCTGCTCGATGCGCGCCAGCTTCGTCTCGATCGCGGCGGAGGACAGGTTCAGCACCTGCGACGACTTGTCGTACAGCTGCCGGTCGTAGATCGAGAACGCGTACTGCTGCACGAGGAACGTAAACGCGAACGTGACCGCGATAATGCCCGCGATAAGCACCGACAGCTTGTTTCTGATTTTCATATGCCGAAAGGATCGCAACAAAGTTCGCATAACCTCTCCCCGCCCCCGCATCGCAATAAGTTGTTCGTTTAGCGACAGTCCGTGCGAACCGTGTGCGCGCAGTCTGTCTTTATATTCTTTCACTATAAAGGAAACCCCGCAAAACCAGCGATCGATTTTCCGAGGTTTTTGTTTAAAAAACAGGCTTCTCCGCGCTCTCCGCAGGTGATGGAGGAAGATCGCGGCCGAGGGATTCCTCATGCCGACCGATTCATGCATCGTATTGGGGACGGCCCTTTCCGCCTTGTTGACACCGCTCTGTATTTTCGTTAAACTTAAACTAATTCTAAATAATAAACAAGGGGATGAAAACGATGAGGAAGGCGGGGGCGATGACCGTGCAACGGAGAACGATCTACGATCTGCTGACCGCGTCCGACGATCATCCTACGGCATCGGACATTATCGAGAGGTTAAAGGCCGGCGGACACAGCTTCGCGTACGCGACCGTGTACAACACGTTAAAATATTTGACGGACGAAGGTCTCATTCAGGAGCTGAAGCTCGAAGGGGATGCGTGCCGGTACGACGCCCGCACCGAGGAGCATCAGCATATCGTCTGCACGGAATGCGGTAAAGTGGACGAGGTGTTCGTCCCGACGCCGCCGGAATGGCTGGAACAAATTTCGGACGAGACGGGCTACAAAATCACAAACGAGCAGTACGTCTTCAAGGGAGTGTGCCGATCATGCAGCAACGCGAACAAATCCGCCCATTGACGGAAAATGCCGTCCTGGCCGACAGCCTGGCGGCCGAAGGGGTGTCTCTCGAAGGGGATTATTGCGAGATTACGGACCGGATCCTGATCGTCAGCCCCCGTCCCGCCGCGCTGCGGGCGCTTGTCGCCGAGCTCGCCAGAAGATGCTACGACGTCCTGCTCCTGCACCATGCGGACGATCCGCTGCTCGACATGGTTCAAGGCAATATGATCGTGATCGACCGCACCGTCGAACATCTCTCGCCGGCCGCCTGGTCGTCCGGCGGCTCGTCCCCGGTGCTGGCGCTCGTGAACGAGCTTTCGGCCGCGAAACCCGGGGAGGAATCGGTTCTCTGGCCGGGACCGATCGAAGAGGTCGTCGCCAAGATCCAGCAGCTGTCGGCGAGGCTCGCCGTATCGCCGGAGCCCGTGCGGCTGCTGTCGTTCAAGGATATCGTGCTCGATCCCGACCGCATGACCGTTACGCGCGGAGGCGCGCGCGTCGATCTGACGAAGACCGAATACGACCTTCTCCGGGCGATTCTCGCCGCCGGCGGCAAGGTGATGACCCGTCAGGAGCTGATGAACGTGGTGTGGGGCGAGGCGTATTTCGGAGGAAGCAACGCGATCGACGTGCATATTCGCAGCCTGCGCAGCAAGCTGGACGACGATCCGAAGCAGCCGGCTTATATCGCCACCGTTAGAGGCGCCGGTTATCGTCTGGCCGACTTGTAACCGCGTATAGACAAGGACAAGGACCGCTTCCCCGACCCCGTTCGGCGGCAAGCGGTCCTTTCGTTTTAATGCCGCGCGGGCAAATGGCCGAGCTTATCCGGATTGACGACGATATACACGGCCGCAACGACGCCGGCTTCGATCCGGAGCGTGACGACGCTGGAAGGAACGTCTCCGAAATAGGTGACGATGCCCGGCTGGCCGTTAACGTCCGCAACCCGATAAGAGAAGTCGGACGGGAATTTGGCCAGCACGCCGAACAAGAACGACGCCACGCGCTCCGCGCCCAGAATCGGCCGGGTCGCCGCCGTCGCCTTGCCGCCGCCGTCGGAATACAGGTTCGCGTCCGCCTTCAGCAGACCGATCAGCTTGCCGGGGTGGCCTCCCGTCAACGCGGCGACGAATTCGTCTACCGTCTGCCGGAGCTTTTCCGATTTGGGAATCGGCACTTCCGCGGACGTCTCCAGGCCCGATACGGCTTTGCGCGCCCTGCGGTAAATTTGCCGGCAATTGACGCTGCTCTTGCCGACGATCTCGGCGATCTCGTCGTACTCGTAGCCGAGCGCCTCCCGGAGCACGAATACCGCTCTCTCCGACCAGCTCAGCTGCTGGAGCAGCAGCAGATACGCCGTAGACAACGATTCCTTGCGCAAATACGCGGCGCCGGGGTCGTTGTCCCGCGTATCTTCCGTCAACAGCGGGACGGGCAGCCACGGGCCGACATAAGCTTCCCTCTCCCTGACCGCTCCGCGTATCCGGTCCACGCACCGGTTCGTAACTATTTTGCACAGATAGGCTTTCGGATGATGAATTCCGCTCTGCTCCCTCTCGTTCCAGGACAGGAATGCCTCCTGCACGATATCCTCCGCGTCCATCACGCTGCCCAGCATCCGATAGGCGATGGCGAACAGCAGCGGCCTGTACGCTTCGATATCCGGTTCGTCCCTGCCCTCCCGAGCGTTGTCCACGCCGGCACCTCCATCCTTCATTGCGCCATCGCTTCCGCGGTGTACCCGCCTCCGCTTCCGTTCACGGCCAGCTTCGCCGCCCGCAGCGCGCTGGCGACCGCGGCGTCGACAAGCAGCTCGTCATGCCCCGCCCAATCCCCGGCCACGAACATGCCCCGGATTTCCGGCACCTCCGGTCCGACCGCGGCAGTCCGGCCCATGTGCGGGTAATCGTGAACGACGGCCATGCTTGGCAGATACTGCCGCTCGACGACTTCCCGCTCCCAGCCGGGATGCAGCAGGCTCATCGTCCGCTCGAGCAGCCGCTCGTCCTCCTTCGTCCCCCGCTGGCCGGAACCGTTGTACTTGATCAGATGGACGACGATCGAGCCGTCGTCGCTGAGCCGCGCGGCACGCGAATGATCGGTGAAGAATATCGGCTGATCCAAGCCGATGGCCAAATGACGATCCGCCACGGGCAGCTTGCGCAAAGCCAAATCCAGGCAAGCCGCCATCGCCGGACGGGCTTCGTCCTTCCATCTTCGCAGCGTGGCGATGTCTTCGCCTCCGGCCAGCGCGCATGTCGCCGCCGGAGAAGCGGTGCTGACGACGGCGCTCGCCGGAATCGTTGTCCCGTCGGCGCACAGCACGCCTTGGACCGCTCCGTCCGCATGCAGAATTTCCTTGACGGACGCTCCCGTGCGAATGCCCGCGCCGACGGCCAGCGCTTTGTCGCGAAGCCGGTCGACGATCGTCTGCCAGCCCCCGTCCAGATAGCGGACTCCCGTCTTCAGCGAGCGCTGAACCTGCTTCAGCACCGGGCCGGCGCACTGGAGGTCGGGCTCCTGCGTATACGTCGCCGTCCGGCACAGGGCGTAGAAAATATGGCGGACCATCGGGTCGCCGATCTCGGCCTCCGCCCACTGCCGCAGGCTGACATGCGCCAGCGGCGCGGGATCGGCCTTGATCATTTTCATCATCGCCGACACCAGCTTCGCCTTCCCCGACCACCCCAGCAGTTTGGAGCCCAGCAGCGACTTCGGATCGCCCGGAAGCGGCGCCAACGCGCCGTTCCATATGGCCAGCCCCTTCGTGCCCGGCTTGTTTCCTTCCAGATGCAGCCCGTACCGGCCGAACAGCCGATCCGCCTCTCCTCCAATATACAGCGCGTGTCCGCCCAGGTTAAACAGGGCTCCGCCTTTTCTCACCGTCATCGCCCGGCCTCCGGGCTTGTCGGCCTTCTCCAGCACGAGCGCCGACCGCCCCGCCTTGGCGATCTCGATCGCCGTTACCAGTCCCGCCACGCCGCCGCCGATAATGACCGTATCGTATTTTGTCACTTCGCTCCGCCTCCATCGTCTTGGTATTCCTCCCTAAGTCGAACGAGGGTCGCGTTTTGTGACAAAACGAGCGATTATTTTTTACAGCCTTCCGATCAAGCTTGCCGCATTGCGCACGGCAGTATACAAATTTTGCTCCGCATCCCGCAAAACTTCGTCCAGCCCGGCCGGATAGGTGACGGTGGAGAAGCAGCCCGCGTAATGCGGCAGCAATTGCTCCCAGCCTCGCCCGAGGCTTCCCGAGACGAGGAGCGCCGGTTTGCCCGCCGCTTCGGCCAAGCGGGCAATATGGAACGGGGCCTTGCCGCGCAGCGTCTGGCCGTCGCTGCAGCCTTCGCCCGTCACGACCCAGTCGGCGCGCTCGATTCTCGCCTTCAGACCGCTTGTCTCCTCGACGACCCGAGCGCCCGGCACGATCCTGCCGCCGAGATGAAGCAGCGCGAAGCCGAGGCCTCCAGCCGCGCCGGCGCCGGGCGTTCCGCCCAGATCGATGCCGGTCGTCTTCTTCATGACGTCGGCATACGCCGACATCGCCGCCTCCAGCCGCTCGAGCATTGCGGCGGTTGCGCCCTTCTGCGGCCCATATACATAGGTCGCCCCCTGGCGTCCGAGCAGCGGGTTGTCGACGTCGGAGGCGATCGTAAATGCGCAGGAGCCGATCCGCTCGTCCAGGCCCGTCCAATCGATACGCTCCAATTCGGACAAATCCTCGCCGAATCCGTACAGCTCTTCGCCGCCGCCATTGTAGAAGCGCACGCCCAACGCGGCAAGCAGGCCGATTCCGCCGTCGTTCGTCGCGCTTCCGCCCAGCCCGATAATGAATCTCCTGAAGCCAAGATCAAGCGCCGCGCGAATGGCGTCTCCGAGCCCTCTGGAAGTCGTGCGCAGCGGATTGCGCTTCTCCTGCTCCACCATCGGCAGCCCGAACAGGGAGGCCGCCTCGAGAACCGCGCAGCGCTCGCCTTCGTACTGAATGGCGCCGTAGCGCGAACGTACCGGCGCGCCGAGCGGACCGGTCGCGTCCAGCTCGATCACCTTTCCGTTCGAAGAGGCGACAATCGCCTCGATTGTCCCTTCTCCTCCGTCCGCCATCGGAATCGCGTCGATGACCGCTTCGGGCAGTTTCGTCAAAATCGCTCGACGCATGATCTCGCATACTTGCGCGGCAGTCAGCGTCCCCTTGTAGGAATCCGGAGCCAGTAAAAATTGAATGACCTCTCACCTCCGCTTTTCTTCTATCTTCATCATACTCCAGCCCTATCCTGTGCATCATTAAGCAAAACAACCAAATTATTAGTGAATTCATGGCTTTATTTTGTTTAATATGTATATAGGACATTCCCGAAGAGGAGCATAACCGATGCTGACCAAAGAATTGGCGGAAATGATCGTCCGCGAGACGATGGAGCGGCTGAACCGGAATATCAATATTTTCGATGCGGAGGGCGTCGTGCTCGCCAGCGGGGATTCGAGCCGGATCGGACAAGTTCACGAAGCGGCCCGGGAGGCCGTGAGAAAAAATAAAGCGTACGAGATCGAAGAAGGCGTTCAGGCGAGATGGAAAGGCGCGCTGGCGGGCGTCAACCTCCCGATCTGCTACGACGGCTTTGCCGTAGGCGCTGTCGGCATCACCGGCCGGCCGGACGACGTAAAGCCGTTCGGAGAGTTGGTCAAAATGACGGCCGAGCTGATGCTCAGGCAGCAGCAGCTGGAGCGGCAGCGCAATTGGAAGCAGTT
This sequence comes from Cohnella cellulosilytica, assembly GCF_042431195.1. Taxonomy (NCBI): domain Bacteria; kingdom Bacillati; phylum Bacillota; class Bacilli; order Caryophanales; family Paenibacillaceae; genus Cohnella; species Cohnella cellulosilytica. Next base: position 233,404 of record NZ_JBHMDN010000048.1, on the reverse strand, counting down.
TGTCGTGGATCGGGTTGTGGACGAGTTGGTTGAGGGGGAAACGGCGGCAAAGGCTAATCGGACCGAGCTGAACGGGCGGTTGCGCCCGGTCTCCTTTGCGCTGCACCCGCCCTATCAGGCGGCGACCGTTCAGACCGTCCATCCGGTCCGGGACGGAGAATCCGCTGCGCGGCTGCTGCAATTGCTCTCCCGTTATTTGGCCGGCGAAGCGCTTGTCAGCCAGCGGCAGGACGGCGAATGGATCATTCTGTTTGCCAATCGGGAGCCGGATCGCGTCAAGAGTATGGTGGAGGGTCTGCCGAAAATCGGGCGGTCCGTGCATCAAGCTTTGCTCGTCGGCGTCGGCGACAGCGTGGACGACTTGCGGCTTGTTCCGGACAGCTGCAGAGAAAGCAAGGCGGTATTAAAGCTGAATTCGACCGGGGAAGGCGGCATCGCCTATTACGAGGATCGGGCATGGGAAGCGGTCATCGCTGAGATTTCCCCCGCGTCCAAACGCAAGATGATCGAGGCCTATCGTCCTCATTTGCCGCCGAAGACGGGAGAGACGCTCGATTGCTTTTTCCGATGCGGGTTAAATGTTGCCGCGGCGGCGAGCCGTCTGGGCATTCACCGCAATACGATGATCTATCGGCTGGAGCAGATCAAGCTGGCCACCGGCTGCAATCCGCAAATTTTCCGGCACGCTCTGACGCTGCAGCTTGTGCTGTGGCTGATCAAGCAGGACGAGGCTCCGGGAGCATAGGGCTGCGTTCGAATGCGCAAGCCCTTCTGCCGCCGGAGCCCCGTGTCGAGGGATCTTCTAGACGCCCAATGCTTCTTCCGCGTTTTCCAAAAACCGTTCGCAATCGAGCGCGGCCATGCATCCGGTGCCCGCGGCGCTGATCGCCTGGCGATATTTGTTGTCCTGCACGTCGCCGCAGGCGAATACGCCGGGAACGTTCGTCTCGGTCGAGCCCGGCTTAACGATCAGATAGCCGGTTTCGTCCGTCTCCAACTGGCCGCCGAGAAACCTCGTGTTCGGCGTATGGCCGATGGCGACGAACAAGCCGTCGGTGGCGATCGTCTCCTCTTCGCCGGTCTCGTTGTTTCTCACCTTCAGCCCGGTGACGCCCAGAGGACCGCTCTCGACCTCCAGCGGCGTGCGGTTCAGGCTCCAGCTGATTTTCGGATTGCCGCGGGCGCGGTCCTGCATAATCTTCGACGCTCTCAGCTCGCCGCGGCGGTGGACCAGAACGACCTCCGACGCGAACTTCGTCAGGAAATGCGCCTCTTCCATCGCGGAATCGCCGCCGCCCACGACGATGATTTTCTTGCCGCGGAAGAAAAAGCCGTCGCAGGTCGCGCACGTGCTGACGCCTCGTCCGACGCTCTCCTTCTCGCCCGGAATGCCCAAGTATTTGGCGGACGCTCCGGTGGAAATAATCAGCGACTCCGCCGTCAGCTCGCCCAAGCCTTCTACGGCCAGCTTGAACGGACGCTCCGACATGTCCACGCTGTTCACCCAACCCGAACGGAATTGCGCGCCGAACCGCTCGGCCTGCTTGCGCATGTTGTCCATCAGCTCCGGACCCATGATGCCTTCCGGAAATCCGGGGAAATTCTCCACTTCCGTTGTCGTCGTCAACTGTCCGCCCGGCTCGGGGCCTTCGATCACGAGGGGATTCAGGTTGGCCCGGGCCAGGTAGATCGCGGCGGTTAACCCGGCTGGGCCGGTGCCGATAATAATCGTTTGATAAGCGCTCATCTTGCTCGTTCACTTCCTTATAAGTTTCCTAGTATGACTTAAAGAATAGCACCTCGCCGGGGAGACGTCATGAAGGAAAGATGAACGTTAGATGAAGGTTTCATGAAGACAGGCACCCTGAGATGAAATTTCGTACATAACGCATTCCTTTTTCGTCTACTCGGAGTCACTTTGTACGATCTATCACACAAATTTATTACTCCGACCCTTCCAAAGCCGTATTTTGTATGATAAAACACCCAAATTGGACGCATCGACCGATAAATTCGCGATATTTGTATGATTTATAACACAAATGAACTCGGTTTGTTTAAGGGCCGGCCTGCGAAAAGAAGGGCCCCCTCTTCCGCCCGCATAACGGAAGATTCGAGGCCCCTTCTTTAGACGAGCGATCGCGGGTCGGACGGAAAGCCGTTCAGCCGCCGCCGATATGCTCGTCGATCTGGCGCTGGACCTCCGCGACGATGACGTCGAGCATGCCCTCCTCCCGCTGCAAGCGGGCGTAGCGCTCCGCTTCGGCTTCGGGATCGGCCGCTTTGCCGAATTCGATCGGCTTGCCGACGTCGTTGGCCAGCTGATCCCTCGCGGCGAGCTCGTCTTTGATGTTATCGTCGGAGATGAACAGACCGTCCACCGGCGACTTGATATTGATCGGCAGGCTGGCGAATTCCGCCTCCCTGACCCAGAAGCCTTCCGGGTAGACCGGCGTCGGCCGCAGAAACTGCGGCTTCCAGAACGCCCAGCCGCTCTCCCATTCCAGATAATTGCTCGTCGTGTACTGCATCCCTTCCGGAAATTGCGCGCTTTCTCCGTTCAGCACGTACGTCTTGCCTTCTATGCCGTATTGCACGAGATCGTACAGCTTGCGGTCGGTCTCCAGCATGTCCAGAAATCTCAGGACAAGCTCGGGGTTGTCGGAATTGCGGTTGATCGCCAGCACGTTGGCGAGAGCCGTGCGATTGGAGTATCGCTTGTCGGGGTACAGCAGCGACATCTGCTGGCGGAACGAGGGATCGACGAAGCCCGGGTCGGCATAGGCCCATTCGTGCGAGGTGACCGTGGACAGCATCTTGCCGTTGCGCCACAGGTCCGCCCCGTTCTCGGCGTCCATCGGAGCGTCCAGACTTAATATTTTGGCGTCCTTCCACTGTTTGCTCATCCGGGCCGATTCGGCGTAGAAGGGCTGCTGCTCGATCGCCTGAACGGTAAGCTGCGGATCGTCCAGGTAGAAGCCCAAGCCGTGAAAAGCCAGGTCGACCCATTCCTCGCGCACCAGGTACAGAGCCAGAGGCGGCGTCCGGGTCACGTTGGCGTTCGGGTAGGCTCTTTTCAATTCGTGCAGCAGCGCGTCGAGGTCCTCGACCGTCCTGACCTCGTTCGGCTCGCGGCGAATGCCCGCCGCTTCGGCCAGGTCCGAGCGCCATCCGACGTAAGGCCGCTCGTTCATCTTCATCGTCCACGGCAAACCGACGATGCTCCCGTTTCGCGTGGCCGAGGACAGCGTCCCCTGCTCCAAATATTTGGCGTACAAATCCGGAGCGTATTCCGGCAGCAGCTCGTTAAGCGCCATGTAGGAGCCTCTGGACGCCATCTCCTTGTAGGACAGCCAGTTCGAGTCGAAGTTCAGGTCCCAGCGGTCTCCCGCGGCGGCCATCGCCTGGAGCTTCGTCTTGAACTCCTTGAACGGGATAAACCGGATATCGAACTTCACGTTCAGCCCTTTGGCTTTGACGTGCTCGCTGACTTTGGCCCACACTTCGTCCGTGGCCGCCTTCTTCTCCCCTCCGAAAATAAACTTCAGCGTCACTTCTTCCCTGTCCGCCGCGCGAAGCTCCTCCCGGCGTCCCCCTTCTCCGCTGCAGGCTCCGAGAAGCGCGCCGAGCAGCAGAACGGCCGGCATCAGAATGGTCAAACGACGAAAGCTGAGATTTGGCACGCGTTATTCTCCCTCCGGGTCATAATCGTCGTCGAGCGAGGCGATGCGCCGTAAGCGGCCTGCGGATCAAGGCGAGCCGAAAAGCGCTCCGCTCAACCGGCAGCTCCGGCTTGACGGTTCGGCCCTTGGCGGTACGCGACGTATTGACTTCCCGCCCTCGCGTCCCAGGCGACCGCTCCGCCGCCGCACTCGGTCAGGGCGATCTCGCGCCCCTCGCAGAAGACGCGCACGGGCACGCCCGCGTTCAGCACGCAGCGTCCGTCCGCTCCGGCCCGGATCGCGGCCTCCTCCAGCAGACCGTCGGACCAGCGCAGGTCGAGCTCGCAGCCGCCGCGCGCGCGAAGGCCGGTAACTTCTCCCTCCGCCCAGGCCGCAGGCAGCGCGGGGAGCAGCCGGATCTCTCCCGCGTGGCTCTGCGCAAGCATCTCCGTCATTCCCGCGGCCCCGCCGAAATTGCCGTCGATCTGAAACGGCGGATGGTTGTCGAACAGATTCGGCAGCGTGGAATGGCCGAGCAGCATCTTTACGTTCTCCCAAGCCTGCTCGCCGTCCTCCAGCCGGGCCCACATATTCACGATCCACGCCCGGCTCCAGCCGGTATGCCCGCCTCCGTGGGCCAGGCGGCGCTCCAGCGTCGTTCGTGCCGCGGCCGTCCATTGCGGCGTGCCGCGCATCGTGAATCTGGTTCCGGGATGCAGCGCGAACAGATGCGAGATATGGCGGTGCCCCGGCTCCGCCTCTTCGTAATTGTCCAACCATTCCAGCAGCTCGCCGTCCCGGCCGATCGCGGGCTGCGGCAGCCGTTCCCTGAGCCGCAGCATCGCGCGTGCGAAGTCGGCGTCCCGTTCCAGCGCTTCCGCGGCCGCCGCGCATGCCGTAAACAGCTCGTACAGAATTTGGCTGTCCATGGAAGGCCCCAGACACATCGTCCCGGAATTTCCGTTCGGCAGCACGTACGTATTCTCGGGCGAGACGGAGGGGTTCGTGACCAACGTGCCGTCCGGCGCTTCCGTCAGGAAGCCGACGAAAAACTCGGCCGCTTCCTTAAGCGTCGGATAGGCACTCTCCAGAAACGAAGAATCCCTGGAGAAAAGATAATGCTCCCACAGATGAAGACTCAGCCACGCCGCTCCCATCGGCCAGATCGTCGCCGGACGGTAGAGGTCTTGCGGCGCGGTATCCGCCCACAGATCGGTGTTATGGTGGGCGACGAAACCGCCGCAGCCGTACATCGTCCGCGCGGTGACCCTTCCCGTCTCCCGCATGCGCTCAAGCAGGTCGAACAGCGGCTCGTGGCATTCCGCGAGATTGCCCGTCTCCGCCGGCCAATAGTTCATCTGCGTATTGATGTTGATCGTGTACTTGCTGTCCCACGGCGGCTGCATGCTCTCGTTCCAGATGCCCTGCAGCGTGGCGGGCAGCGAGCCCGGCCTGCTGCACGACAGCAGCAGATAGCGGCCGAATTGATAGTACAACGCCGCCAGACCGCAATCCTCCCGCCCTTCCCGGACGAGCTGCAGCCTCTCGTCCGTCGGAAGCGCTTCCCATTCCGGCGAGGAGGGCAGACGCAGATGCACTCGATCCATCAAGGCGCTCACGTCCGCGACATGCCTCTCGCGAAGCGAGGCGAAGCCGCGTTCCGACGCCTCCCGCGCCGCGCGGACGGCTTCCGCTTCCGGGTCCGCGAACCGGAACGACGTTGCCGCCGCGACGACAAACGTGACCGCGTCCGCCCCCTCCACGACCATTCTTTCGCCGACGATCGCGAGCGTTCCTCCTTCGATCGAGGCGCGGACGACGGTTCGGAAGCGCGGCCCTCCGCCTCCGGTTCGGCCGCGCATGACGAGCGCCGCGTCGTCCAACTTGCGGATTTCGTCGCAATGCCTGTTGCCGGGTCCGCGCGTCAGCCGCGCTTGCAGCGACAAAGCGCCGGGAGCGTCGGCCGTCAAACGCACGATCAGCGCGTCATCCGGGTAACTGGCGAATATCTCGCGCCGGAACCGAACGCCTGCGGATTCGTAGCGGACCGTCGCGACGCCTTCCCTTAAGCTCAGCTCGCGCGAATAGTCTCCGATGCCGGATGCCGCGGCCCGAAAGTCCAAATGCAGGTCTCCCAGCGGCTCGTAATGCCGCTGGGATTCCGGCACGCCCGCCATGGCCAGCATCGCCAGCTCCTCGGCTTCCCGGGGCTTGCCCTGCCTCAGCAGCTCGCGAATTTCCTCCAGGCGCGCCCGCGCTTCCGGATTGTTGCGGTCGCGCGGCCCTCCATACCACACGCTGTCCTCGTTTAGCGCGATTCTCTCGCTGCCGGCTCGGCCGAACACCATGCCCCCCAGCCGTCCGTTGCCGACTGGAAGCGCTTCCTCCCATACGGAGGCCGGCTGCGAATAGCGAAGCCGCAGCGGATCGTCGTTCCGTATCGTCCGATCGTACTTGCCGCGATTGGCGGTCATATGCGTCAGCCTCTCTTAATCCGAACCCGAACGGGAAACGGCTTTTCTCTTTTTTGCTCCAGCTAAATACAGTATAACTCCGATTGCGCCCGCCGTCGCCACCACAATCGCGACGATCCGCGCCGCGCCCGCGTTCGAACCGTCCCCTCCGTCTTCCCGCGCCGCCGGCGCTCCGGAAGCTGCCGGAGCCGCCTCCGAAGCGGTCCTCCGGCTTGGGGAAGCCGGCGCGCTCGCCTCCTGCGGCTTCGAGGGAGCGCCGATCAGAATGTTGCCGAGGTTGTGCTTCCATTCCCCGGCCTGCCGCAGGTTGACGCCGCCCATGTCGGTGATCGAAGCCCTCGCGAACAGGCTCGGCGCGCGGTCGGCGTTGACGAGCGCCCGGGTCGAGCCGATGCTCGCCTGATCCAGGCGCAGCGCGCCTCCGTTCAGCAGGGCGAAGCCCTTCTGCCCGGCATTGCCGGCATGCGCGAGCCGCAGCTCCAGCGTACCGCCGGCCAGCTCGACCGCGTAGGCCGGACTGCCCCAGAAATCCGCGCCGTAAAACTGCGCCTCCCCCGCGAACGAAGCCGACGTCTCCAAATAACGCGTCCCCTCTCCGCCGCCGATGGACACGATCTGCGAATTGATGAACGGCAGTCCGCCCCTTCCGATTCCTTCGAACGCCATCGCCTTCTGCGCGCCGTCGACGCCGAGCCCCAGACTTGCGCCCGAAGGCCCTTGGCCGTCCTCGGCGATCAGAACGACGCCTCTGGCCGAGCCGTAATGGAAGTTGTTGTACAGCAGTTCGCCCTCCGCATGTCCCAGCGTCAGGAAATCGAGATTTTCGTAGCCGTAATCGTAGACCGCCTTGTTGTCCCCTTCGGGCGAGTTCGGCCAGCCGCCGAATTTCGATTCGCGCCCCGCGGCGTAATTGATCGGGTTGAACTGCAGGTTGTAGATTTTGCCGTCCCGCGCCCCTCCGCCGACCTTGACGCCGGAGCGGAAAACGTGGCCGGTAACGAAATCGAGATAGTGCCGGTCGGTCCGGTGCGTGAACAGGTCGATTCCGTTGTAGGCGGCCCTCATGGCGACATTCACGATGTAGACGTCGTCTCCGGCCGCCTGAATCAAATACGGATAAGCCGCGATATCGGACAGCTGGTCGGCCGTCTGCTCGGGATAATTAAACGTGATCCCCCGGACGCCGGAGCCGGACATCAGCTTCAGGAACGGCTCCCCATCCGGCTCGCCTCTGCCCGCGTACGTCTCCAGGACGCTGCCCTTGCCGGTAGGCACGGTGCGGCTGTCGACCGCGCCCTTCAGCTCCACGCCGCTCGGGACGACCAGCCTGCCGAGCGCCTTGTACTTGCCCGGCGGCAGGAACACGACACCCCCTCCGTCCGCCCCGGCGCGGTCCAGCGCCGCCTGGATCGCCGCGGTCGCGTCCGTTCGCCCGTCGTTGACGGCCCCGAACGGAGCGTCGGTGACGACATACAGCGCCATCCTTGCGGGCAGACGGGTTTCCGCCGCGATCTCCGGAAAGGCGGGCAGCTTCTCCGCGGCAAGCGGCTCGTGATCGATGACCGAGATATACTTGGAGCGATTGTCGATGTCCGCTTCCTCCTTGAAGCGATTGCCCGTCAGCAGGCTTCGGGCTTCCTCCCCAACGGCGATCTGGGGAGCGGCGTTGTCGAAGTCGCTGTCGGAAGCGGAGAACGTTCCTCCCCCGATCGCGACTCGCCCGCTCTTCACGACGCTTTCCCGGAGCAGCAGCCTCGTCTTCGACGCCGGGTCGACCGCGATGGCGTCGCCGGACGCTTCAATCTCCACGCCGTAAGCCTGAACGGCCCCTGCCGTATCCGGTCCGACCGCGATGCCGGTCTCCGCGCCCGCGATGCGGACCCTCGTGAACATAATACCCTCCCCGCTCACGCCCTCGAGGAAAATGCCGGTTCGGCAGCCGATCAGGTTCAGCCCGTAATTATGGCCGTTGGGAACCGCGCCCGGACTGGCGACGGACGGGGCCGCGTGAAAGCCGATACGGTAGCCCTCGATCGTTACGAAGCTCGTATACGACCAATCGTTCCTGCGCATGACGATGCCTGTGCCGTGCTCGCGTATCCAGTCCGCGTACGCGCTTCCCGGCGCGGGCGCCGAATCGAGGCCCGAGCCGGCCCAGTAAGCGGGAGAGAAATCGATCCGCTCGATCCGTCCGACGTCGACGATATGGTCGATCTCGACGCCCCTGGAGAGCGGCGTCCCGTACACATCCGAGACGACCGGCCCCGTCCCACCGTTCGCCCGGGAGAAGACGATTCCCGAATACGCGTTCACAAGCGTAATGTTGATCGCGTTGTTGAACTCGTTGCCGAAGACGTTAGGCCGGCCGAACACGATCGCCGGAGGATACGGAACGATGTCGTCCGGCGTCTGCTCCGGATACCAGATCGCCACGTCGCGCACGGCCGAGGACGATTCCAGCGTCAGCAGCGGCGGCGCTTCCTCGTCCCCTCGGCCGGCGTAAGCCATCAGAATCGTCCCCCGGACCGGCTCGCCCTTGACCGGCTTCTTCCATTCTCCGCGAAGCGTCACGCCTTTCGGGACGTACAGATTCCCGCGAATGGCGTATTTGCCCTCCGGCACGAACAGCGTCCCGCCGCCCAGCCGCCCGATCGAATCCAGCAGCCGCTGGAAGACGGACGTCTCGTCCGCGGCTCCATCCCCTTTCGCGCCGTAATCGGTCACGTCGTAAGCCGCCACGAACGTATCCGCGGCCGGATACTTCGGCTCGATCAGCTCCCAGCTCGGCCGCGGATCTTCGGCGAAAGCCGTTCCCGGCGCCGCGAGAGCCCCGAGAACGACCGCCGCCAGGACGAACGCCAACGCCGCTTGCCCGAACGCCCTCGGACGAGCGCTCATGGGTACACTTTCAGTGTCACGATCTCGAACGCCCGGAAATCAAGGGAGGCTTCGGCTCCCTGCAGCGGAACGTCGGCGATCTCTTCCTCCAGCAAGTTCGTCCGGACGATCCGCGACGGAGCTTTGCCGAACCGCAGCGCCGCGTTCCTCACGCCGGAACGCTCCGCCTCATACAGCCGCAGCACGTAGCCGTCCCCGTCCTCCGCCGGCTTGACCGTCTCGATGACGACGTTCGGGGCGTCGACGCTCGCGAACGAGTCCCCGCCGACGGTCGAACCGTCGTCCCTTCCGGGCACGGCGATCAGCGGCACGTTTAATTCATAGGCCGGCCGAATGACCGTTTCCGCGCCGAAGCCGCCGTGCGGAAGCAGGGAATAGACGGTCCGGTGAAGACCCTCGTCGCCGCGCGGATCGGGATGCGTTCCGCCCTTGTGAAGCGTCAGCCTGGCGTCCGAGCCCATGACGGAAACGCCGTATTTGCCGTCGTTCAGCAGCGCGACGCCGAACCGGGTTTCGGACAGATCGGTCCACTTGTGCGCGCAAACCTCGAACATGCCTTGATCGTACGGCGTGTTGGCGTGCGTCGGCCGTTCCACGTAGCCGAACTGCGTCTCGTGCCGGGCGGACGGCGCATGGACGTCGACCTCGAAGCCGACCTTCAGCAGGCGATGCTTCTCGTGCCAGTCGATCTCGGTCTCGAAGTCCACCCGCGGCGTATCGGCGTGGAAGACGATGTCCTGCCGGATCGACGACCTCCTGCCGATGCGGTACACGCTGCGGATGCGCAGCTGCAGCGGGCCGTCCGCCGCGACCGCGCGGCTCTCCAGTCCGGTCTGCAGTTTAAGCTTGCCGAAGACATCGCGGTCGATATCCCAGTTGTCCCATGCCCCGGGCAAATCCTCCCCGAACAGGAATGCGTTCAGCGGATGGCCGCCCCCTCTCAGCTCACGGCCCGAGGCTTTGTCCACGAACGACGCCAAGTATCCGTGCTCGTCGAAGACGACGCTGGCGAACGGCGTCTCCAGCATGCGCCCGGAGAAGCGAAACGGCGAAGCGGCCCGCTCCCCCGCCTCGTCCCCCGTCAGCTCAAGCGTCGCGGCTCCAAGAGCGGGAACGCGGACGTCTCCGACGAGCAGCTTGTCGCTGCCGAAGACGTCCCGGACCCGCTGCGTCCTCGCCCCGGCCGCGCCGCCGAATGCGGAGAGAGCGATGCCCGGGCCGTCCGCCAGCGCGACCGTGCCGACCCTGTCCCAGCTCAGCGTGTTCCAGACGGTGACGGCGCCCGGTTCGGCGGACGCGGCTTCCGCCAGAAGCTCCGCCGCCCGCAGACCGGCCTCCGCGATTACTTCCCCGACCTCGCGCACGGCCCGGTCGTGCACCTCCGGAATCGACGTGCCCGGCAGAATATCGTGGAACTGGTTGATCAGCAGCAGCTCGTACAGCTCGCCCGTGCGTCCCGAAGGCGCCTTCCCCCCGGCCGCCCGACGAACCGTCTCCACGAACTCCAGATCACGCAGCGCGATTTCCGCCTTGCGGTTGTTCCGCTTAATCTCGTGCATCTGCGTAAGCGTACCGCGATGGCCTTCGAAATACAGCTCTCCGACGTGAACCGGAGCGTTCGCGGACGTCTCTTCCAGCTCCTGCATAAACCGGCTGACCGTCGTATGCTCCGCTTGCGGCACGCCGTCCAGGTCGCGAACGCGTCTGGCCATCTCCAGCATCTCGTACTGCGGTCCGCCCCCGCCGTCGCCGAACCCGTAGGAAACGAGCCTGCGGTCGTTGACCTGCTTGTGCTGGATGCCGTTGTTGCCGCTCTCGTACACCCGGTGGATCAGCGTCTCGGCGTCCGGCCAGCAATGGATCGTGTTGAAGTGCGTCAGCACCTCGGTCCCGTCCAGGCCGCGCCATTTGAACGTATCGTAAGGAAACAGGTTCGTATCGTTCCACGACAGCTTTGTCGTCAGAAAATAGCGGATGCCCGTCCCGGCCATAATTTGCGGAATGGCGGCGCTGTACCCGAACGTATCCGGCAGCCAGAACGTGTCCGACGTGTAGCCGAAGTGCTCCCTCGTATAGCGCTGCCCTTTGACGAATTGGCGCACGAGCGATTCCCCGTTCACGAGGTTGCAGTCGCATTCGATCCACACGCCCCCGTTCGGCTCCCACCGTCCTTCGGCGACGCGTTTTTTGATACCTGCGAAAATGTCGGGATAATGGCGCCGCATCAGCTCCGCGTGGAAGGCCGAGCTCTGCACGAACGTATACTCGGGATACTGCTCCATCAGGCTAAGCGCGTTGGCGTACGTGCGGGCGCATTTGCGAATCGTCTCGTCCCGCGTCCACAGCCAGGCCGTGTCCATATGCGAATGACCGATCAGGCCGGCTTTCGGACTTCTGCCGCCGTTGCGCTCGGCCAACAGCGGCCTCATCATCTCGCTCGCCGCGGCGAGCGACGGACGCCACTCGTCTTCGCCGACCTCGTCGGGAGACTGCTCCAGCACGGCGAACGCCGCCAGCAGGGCGTTCGTCAGCCTGCCCTTGCGGAACGCGTCCACGGGTCCCGCCGAGACAAGCTGGTTCAGCGTCTTCAGATCGAAGACGAAATCCTTCACGTCGTCTCTGCGAACCATCACGTCGATCGAGCGGAATACCCGCTCGAAGCGGAGCGCTCCCCCGTCGCTGGATTCAAAGTGCTGGTAGGGCTGCGTGCCGATGCAGGGGTGGCCCGCATAGCCCTCGAAAGCGAGCTCGAACCGCTCCCCCGCCCGCGCCGAAGAAGTCAGCAGCAGCGTATGGTGATTCCCGCGGTTGGCGGCTTCCTTCGGATGGGTGTAGATGCCCTGCGGCTTGCCGTTCACCCAGAAGAACGTTTCCACGCCGTCGGCGTTCGCGCGGATGAAGATCGCCTGTCCGTGCAGCGTCTCCGGCACGACGAATTCGCCCTTGAACCAGGCGGAGCCCCACGGCTTGCCCCAGACGAGCCCTTCCCTGGCGGGCGCCCAGTCCGGCTCTCCGGACGGAACCTCGTACAGATGCTCCTCCGTCTCGAAATAGACGACCGGAACCTCGCCGACCTTCTCGAAAATAAGGGGAGCGTACTGCTCCTCCAGCTTGCGAACCTTGGACAGCGTCTTCTGGATATGGTTTTTATGAATCATGATTGGTCCTCCTTCGGACGTCCGATTTTGATCGCGAAGTATAGGTTTGGAGCGGATTCGACGGCGAATCGTCCGGCCCGCTCTCCGACGTCCTGGATCCGGCTTCCATCGCGCGTTCCGCGCACATTCATCTTATCCCTCGTCCTCAGACCGGACAATGAGACGATCCTAAACTATGGAGTGCATTTTTAGCCTCCTCGGAGGCCCGGACGCGATCGCTATGCCGGGTTTGCCGGGTTCGCCGGATCGTCCTCTCGAGCCCCGACGCCGCCCGGCCGTCTCCCGAACGCGAAGAGGGAGCCGGACGGCCCGCCCTGCGCCGTCCGATCCCCCTCGGTTAACCGCGTTATTTCAACGTTTCCCTAAGCTCCAGCGTTTTCTTGTTCCAGGCCTCCGTCTCCGGAATGATCTCGTTGATGTCGCGATCGCCGAAGATAATGTCGTTTAAGATGTTGTTCCAGTTATACTCGTTCCAGCCCGGAATCGTGACGCCCGGCTGGATGACCGCGTTTTGCTTGGCGATCTGCACCGCCGCGAAGTTTTTGCCCTGCCACATCGGCGTCTGCTCGTAATAAGCGTCGATCTCGGGGTCGATGATCGAGGCGTTGGCGCCCTGATCGATCTTCCACATTTGCGCTTCCTTCGTAAACTGGAAGCTCAGCCACAGGAACGCTGCGTCCTTGTTCTTCGATCCGGACAGCAGCGCGAGCGGACCGTAGATCGTGTAGCCCGGCTGGCTGATTTTGCCTTTCGGGAACGGCAGGACGTCCCATTCGAACTGCGCGCTCTCCTTCAGCTTCGGCAGCACCCAGTCCCCGCCGATCGCGAAGCCCGTCTTGCCGTTGATGAACTCGCGGGTCACGTCGCCTTGCGCGGTCGCTTCGGCGTTGCTCAGCAGCGAGCCGTCCTTCGTGACGAATTCCTTCAGCCACTTCACGTCGTCGAGAACGCCCGGCGTGTGCATGACCGACTGCGTCAAATCCTCGTTCATATATTGCAGGTTGGCCGCATGGCCGTCCGCGATCGCTTTCGTGCTCAGCAGGCGCATCTGGAACTCGGCTTGCGTCGTCAGCCCGTATTCGCCCGCGTCCGGATTCGTCATCTTCTTCGCGTACTCGCGGAAGTCGTCGTAAGTCCAGTCGTTGGGCGGCATCTCCAGGCCGTTCTTCGCGAGCAGGTCCTTGTTGACCAGAATCCACATCGGCACGTCGACCATCGGCACGGCCAGCTTCTTGTCCTTCAAGGTCATCGTGTCGAAGAAGCCCTTCGGCAGCGTTACGCCTTGCAGCGTCAAATCCTTGTCGATGTAAGGCGTCAAATCCTCCACCAGGCCGTTCTGGTCGAAGGCGACGAGATCGGAGTCGATCTCCGTCACGTCGGCCGGCGTGCCCGCGGCTTCGAGACTGGCGATAATCTCCATGATCGGCTGGCTGTTGACCGGAATTTGCTCGATCGTGAGGCAGGGATATTTCTGATGGAACAAGTCGTACAGCGGGGTGTACGTATCTTTCCAGGAGATGAATTTAAGCACGATCGGATCGCTGCCCTCCGCGCAGAAATCCCCGGAAGCCCCCTCCGACTCGGACGCCGGAGGCGACGAGGACTCGGAAGCCGGCGGCGCCGACGAATCCGACGGGCTCTGGGAAGCGCTGCCTCCGTTATTGCCTCCGCTGCAAGCGGACAAAACCATCATGGCCAATACAATCAGACTGACAACCCACATGAAAGAACGTTTGTTTTTCACCGTATTGCCTCCCCTTAATGGATAAATGAATGCGACTCCCTCCGGCGCCTGGCGTCCCGGAGCCTTGCGCGATGTTGCGGCACAGCCTTTTTCCGATAACCGGTCCTGCCGGCATCACCTCCCCGAAGTCCCCCGCGCCTTACTCCACGATTCCCGTTCGCTCGATGCCGGTGACGAACCAGCGCTGCAGGAACATGAACACGACGATCGGAGGCAGAATGATCAGGAACGCGGCCGCCATCTTCGAGCTTTCCGTCGCCGGATTGTCGATCGTGTTCCGCTGGCCGAGCAGCGACGGATTCAGCACGTCCTCCAGGCGGTCCAGACGGATCGACAGCGGCGTGAAGCTGTCCGCGAGAAACCAGGACGGCTCGTAGTACATGTTCCAGTACCAGATGAACGAGAACAGGAACACGACGAGGCAGGCCGAGCGGGCCAGCGGCAGCATGATGCCGAAGAACAGCCGCGCCGTCGACGCGCCGTCGAGCTTCGCCGCCTCTTCGAGGCTGAGCGGCTGCGACTTGAAAAACTGGCGGAAAATCAGGATGAACAAGGCGCTCTTGAGCCCTTGGCCGAAAATCGCCGGAATCAGGAACACGAACAGCGTGTTCAGCAGGCTCAGCTTGCTGTAGATGACGTACAGCGGAATGATGATGATCTGCGGCGGAATCAGGAATGTCAGGATGACAAGCGCCGTGATCAGCCCTTTGAACGGCACGGCCAGCTTGGCGAGCGCGTAGCCGGTCATCGCGCAGATCATCACCTGCACGACGGAGCAGGAGATCGCGATGATCGCCGTGTTCTGCAGCGCTTCCGGATATTTGATGCCTCTGACCGCGGTCTGGAAGTTCTCCCAGGTGACGACCCGGGGAATCCACTTGACCGTCGGATCGAGCAGATCGCTCAAAGGCTTGAGCGCGGTGCTGATCATGTACAGAATCGGCTGCACGTACAAATAGGCGACGATGGAGAGCAGCAGGTACAGAATCAGCTTGGCCAGGAGCCCGTCGGATAAGTTGCGTCCTAGCACGAGCACCTTGATTTTCTGGACGGTCCGGCTCCAGAAGATCGCCTTGGCCTGCCCTCCGAACTTTTGGATAATGACGCGAGTCGCGTTCATGAGCGTTTCCCCCTTGACTTCATGCTGCGCCCGAACAGCCACAGCACGACGGCGATGAGCACGAACACGAAGCCGAAGTAGATCCAGGCGAGCGCGCTGGCGTAGCCGTATCCCGTATCGATCTTGAACATGTTGTCGCGAACATGCTGGAGCACCGGATTCAGCGGGAACGTGAACAGATCGATGATCGTGTACAGCACGTTCAGGCTGATGAACGGCAGCGAAGCCGGCAGCGTGATTTTCCAGAAGCTGTCCCACGGCGAGGCGCCGTCGATGCGGACCGCCTCGTAGATCGTCGGAGAGATCGTCTGGAAGCCGGCGATGAAGATCAGAATCTGCACGCCGGAATACCAGAGAATCAGCACGACCCGGCCCAGCACGTCCATAATCGTCGTCGCGAACTGCAGCCCGACGTATTTCTCGACGAGCGGCTGAAGATTGTACTGCTCCAGGAACGGAATCTCTCCCGCGCCCTGGGCGAACAGCTCCGACAGCACCTGTCCGGTCGCGAAGATGACGGGCAGGAAGAACACCGCGCGAAACAGGAATCTGCCGGGAAAACGCTGGTTCAGCATGAGCGAGATGAGCAGCGCGAAAATGACGATGATCGGCACCATAAGCAGCATTTGCTGAAAGTAGGTGATCAGCTCGATCGGAAACACGTTGTCGACGACGAAGGCGTCCTTGAAATTTTTCAGCCCGAATCGTTCGTACTTGAACCCGCCGGGAACGACGGACACCTTATGCAGCGACATGAAGATCGACCAGCCGATCGGGATGGCGACGAACACGCAAAATCCGATCAGCCAGGGCAGCATGAATAGCAGGCCGATGCCATACCGTTTCGAGTGGAAGAGGCGTCTTTGGCGCGAGACTTCTTTGGATGGCTTCACGTCCCCGCTCCTTTCTCGACGGCGAACGTCAGATTGCCGTAATCGACGACGACGCGCGTTCCGTCCTCATAGGTGGTCGCGAACCGGCTGCCGTCCAGCTTCTCGTGATCGACGATCCGCTGCGAGAACACGTTCGCCAATTGATCGAACTGCTTGTACTCGGCCCCGATTTTGTCCGCCCATTTCTCGTACTGGCTGCTGAACAGGAAGTACAGGCCGCCGTCCCGCAGCTTGCGCGACTCCTCGTAGGTCAGGAAGAAGGAAGGCACCGCGCCGTATTCGATCGCTTTCAGAAACTCGGTCTCGACGTCGTTGCGAAGATTGCCCTCGTCGAACGCATAAGCCGCGTAGCCGTGCACGGCGATCGGATAGAACGGCACGGTCTCGTCGATCATGAAGTCGTAGCTGGACTCGTGCGGGAAATAATCGATGTAGTCCACGTTGGCCAGCGAATACTGATTGCCGCGGTACACTCCCGCCGAGCCGAGCGTCCTGCGCGTGTAGTCGAGCAGCCCTTCGTAGATCGAGATCGTATCCGAGCGCGTCGCGATCGCGCCGGGGTCGTAATCGTGGAACACGATCTCTCCGAGCATGTCGAATTGAACCCCCGTAACTCCGATGTCCTTCAGCTTCCGGATCGCCTCGTAAGCCATGTCGACCGTTCGCGCCGGCTTGCTCAGGAACCATCCCTCGAACACGGAGACGGTGCCGTCGGTCCCGCGAATGCCGCTGCTTTTCGGAGATAGGCCCGTGTTGGCCGTGTTCAGCCAGACGAAGTCGTCGTAGAACCGGACGCCGATGCTCCGCTTGCGCATCTCCTCGGCGAACGCTTTGGCCGCGGACGTGCCTCCGAGCTTCTTCTCGATCGGGAAGCGGTCGTCGAGCCGATAGCCGCCCATGTTCTGCCAGCCGTAATAGACGACCTCCATATTGGCCACGCCCCGCTCCTGCAGCCCCTTGACCATCTCCGTCGCCTGCGCGAACGTCGTCGCCGGGAAGTACTGCACCCGGCCGTACGATTCGTTGAACGTTCCGCCCATGATTTTCAGATAGAGCGGAATGTTCTCGACCGGCTTCAGCGGCTCGCCCAGCATGCCGTTGTCCGCCAGGTAATCGCGGTAAGCGCCGGCCATGCCGACGTAATCGGCTTCGTCCCCGCTCAGGAAGCGGTATTCGATCTCGCGGTCCGTCTCCAGCCGCTGCTTCTGCACCGCCTTGATCGGCGTCGATTCCCGGCTCCTCATGAACAGGTAGTCCTCGCGGTAAATCTGGCTTGCGAACACGTTGTAAAATGAAGACTTCAGTCCCGGAGGCATCGCCGCGATGTTCGACGAATCTCCTCCCCGGCTGATCATCGCCACGAAAGCCCGATCTCCCCGCTTGATGCCGAACACCGGGTACGAGATATCCTCGCGCCGCTCGCCGGAGCGGTTGAAGTTGATCATGTTCGTCGGTTCGAGCCCGTATACTTGATGGATATAGCCTTTGGAGATGTTCGCACGGTCTCCGCGGAAGCGGATCAAGCCTCCCGGACCGTCGGGAACGAAGAGATACCCGTCCTCGCCGACCGCGGCCGCCCCGAAGTAAGGCAGCACGTCGAGCGAGAAAACGGCGAATTTGCCTTCCTCCTTGATGCCGTCCGTCGGCACTCTCGCCTTGAACCCGGCGTCGGTCAGCTCGTACTGCATCGAGAACGTCAGGCCCAGCTCCGGGAAGGCGTAATCGACCTGCAGGCCGGTCGCGGTGCGGAACATCGCCGTCTTCACGGTCGGGTCGAGCGCGTCGACCGCCTTGCGGTTCGTCTGGTCCTTGCCCTCGGTCGTGACGTACGTCAGCACGAACGTCGACTGCAGGTTCGTCAGCAGCTGGCCCTTGACCGTCTCCGCGGCCAGCTGCTCCTGTGCGGGATTGCTGGTCCAGCGGTCCCCCGTCTTCTTGTCGGCGACGGCGATCTGCGTGTTGTCCGGGCGAACGTACAGCGCGTAAGCGTCGTTCTCCGCCGCCAGAGCGTAGCCGTCCGCGGACGGCGTCGGCTGCCAGGCTTCCGCGGCATACAGCGGAGCCCGCTCGTTCGCCGGCTCGGGGATGCCCGCCCGGGCCAGCGCCGCGTCAAGCGGCGTCTCTCCCCCTCTGAGAAGGAAGACGAGCAGCGCGGCCGCGACGATCGCGACGACGGAGGCGATCAGCTTTACGCGAAGGGATAATTTTCGGATGAAGTTAACGATAGTAGATCACCTCGTTGTAAAGCTGATGGAAGAAGTCGTACAGGTTGTAAGAAAGTCCGAAGACGATAAAGCCGAACAGCCAGATCGTGCCGATCGCGAACACCGTGACGGCGATGTTCTTGAGCGATTCCAGAAAATCGAAATTGTGGATGACCTGCGTCATGACGAAGAACAGAACCGCCATCCACAGGTACATCACCATGGAGATCGCGTTGAAAATGGCGCTCTCCTCCAGCGTGATCACGTTCGACAGCACGATGAGCGGGATCGAGCAGATCAGATAGGGCGCAAGCGCGTATGTGCTTCCCTGAATGACCTCGCGGAATTTCCCTTCCCCGTCCTTGACGCTGCATACGAGATAGTTGGCGACGATCCAGGTCACCCAGGGAAGCGCGAACAAGCGCAGGGCGCTCCACAGATTCACCTGGGACAGCTCGGCCGGATGGATCAGGAAGCCGGTCCAGTAGACGGCCACGACTTTCACCAGAACGACGGCGGCCAGAATTCCAATGATCAGCCAAGGCGAGACCTTCGCCTCCTTCAAGCGGTAGAAGCCGTCGTAGGGATGGATCATGACCCGCCCCAGATTGCGCAGATCGTCCAGCGTCTTGCGTTGCGCCTCCGTCGGCGGCTTCCGGGCCAGCAGCTTCCGGAACGCGGCGGGGACCGCCCTTAAGAGCAGGAAGAAGGCGACGAGCCCGATCAACAGCGCCGCGAAATGGTTCTGCAGCCAGGCGAGGCGAATTTCCCAGAACGCCTTGGAGTAGCCCTTCGTATCGAACGCTTCCTTCATGAAATCGAGCGCCTGCTCGTTCTTCTTCTCCTCCAGGTACACTTTTCCGAGGCCCTGGTACAGGTTGTTGTACATCTCGTTGCGGGCGTACACGCGATCCCAGTAAGGCTTGCTCTCCTCGTAACGGCCTTCGTCGTACAGCACGAGCGCCTGCAGCACGTCGGCGCCGAATTCCGTGCGCGTGAACTTGTGAACGGTCTTCGTGCGGCTGTCGGTCACCCAGACGTTGAATTTCCCGTCGACGCCGATGCTGGTCGGAAACCCGAACACCCCGTACTGCTGCGTATTGACATCGGTAAACCCGAAGGCGAACAGCGGATCGCCGGTCCGGTCGAAGAGCGTGACCCGGCCGAAATCCAGATCGACGTTGTACAGAAATCCATTGGCGTCGATCGCGACGTCCTGAATGCCGTGGCTGTGCTGGAACGTCTTGCTCTTGAAGGCATCCACGCCTCCGGCGTTCAGCTTGCGGATCGCCGAGGCGCCGAAGCTGCCTCCCGTCGCCGTGTAGACGAAGCCGTCCTTGTCGATCGCGATGTTCGCGATCGGCTTGGGCAACGCCGCGACCTCCTTGGCCAGCTGCTCCTTGTTGAGCACGAGCTTCTTCAACCAGTTAAGCAGCGACTGCTGGGCTTTGTTGGCGCCGAAGTAGCCCATGAATTCGCCCTCCTGGTCCAGCCGGACCAGGCCTTGATAGGACGCGTTCGTATTGACGTACATGACCCCGCGGCGATCGACGACGACCTTCGTCGGAACGAAATGCTCGTTCGACAGGACGGACGTGTCCGGCTTCTTGTACTCCCGGTCGAACCGGCCGTCCGGGCCGAACACGGCGATTCTCTGGTTGCCGGAATCCGCCACGTAGATGTCGCCCTCCGGCGTCACGAACACGCCTTCCGGGGAGCCGAGGGCTCCGGCCCCCTCCTCGTCCCCGACCTCGTAGAGCAGGCTCCCGTCGCTGCCCAGCACGTACACTCTGTCGTTGCCCTTGTCGGCGACGTACACCTTGTCGTCCGGGCCGACGAACAGATCGACGGGCTCGTCGAATTGTCCTCCGTAGGCGCCTTCAGGCTTGTAGATCGCCTGAATCCCATACCAATAGGATTGGTTGCTATCGTAATAGGTCGTCTGGTACGGGAGCCGAGCATGCGCTTCGGGCGGCGCGGCCAGCGCGGCGACCGCCGCCAGAAGCAGGAAAACAAGCCATCTTTTCATCGATTCCGACTTCCTTTGCTGAAGGATCACTTGATTCCGGAATGGACCATCGTTTCCAACACTCTTCTTTGGAAGAGCAGGAAGATGACCAGGTTCGGCAGGAACATCAACAGTCCGGCGGCGGCGGCCATGTTCTGGCCGGAGACGCTGTTCTGCAGGCCGCTGATCAAGCTGTTGACGTAGAAGGCCAGCGTCCTCATCGTCTCGTTCTGCATGAACAGCGTCGAAGGCTCGACGTCTCCCCACGCGCCCTGGAACGTAAAGATCGAGATCGTCGCGATGGCCGGCACCGACAGCGGAAGCACCATTCTCGCGAAGATGCCGAACTGGCTGGCCCCGTCGATCTTCGCGGCCTCCAGCAGTTCGTTCGGAATTTGCGAGATGAAGCCGATCAGCATGAACACGGCGACCGGCGACGCGAGCGCGGGCAGAATATGTCCGAAATACGTGTCGTTGATATGCATGCCGCTGATGATCAGATACCTCGGGATGCTGACCGTCTCCGGCGCGAACATCAGGGACAGCGTAATCATCCCCATGATCAGCCCCTTGAAGTGGAAGCGGAATTTGGCGATGACGTAGGCGGCCATCGTGCTGACGACGATGACGCCGACGAGCGTGAACAGCACGACCACGATGCTGTTGAACAGGTACCGGGTGAACGGAACCGTCGCGTTGGAGGCGTGCAGCAGCAAGATCTCGAAGTTGCGCATCGACGGGTCCTGAACCCAGAACCTCGGCGGAAACAGAAACAGCTCGCTCTGCGGCTTGAACGCATGGTTGATGATGAAAATGATCGGCAGCGACATGAATGCGGCCAGTCCGGTGAAGGCGGTCACCAGGACGGCCTGGAACGGCGTTATCCGGCGAAGTTTGCGTATCATCGTCTACAGCTCCTCCTTCGAACCGAACAGCCGATAAGCGAATCTCATCGCGAAGTAGCTCACGAGCAGCAGCATGACCGAGATGGCCGACGCGTATCCGAGCTCGAAGCGGATAAACGCGTAGTCGTCGATATGGTTCACGACCAGATGGCCCGCGTACTGCGGAGTGACGGCCATCCCCGTCAGCTGCGCGGAAATGCTGCCCGCCTTCAGCGTCGAGACGATCGTCATGACGGCGCTGAACAGCATCTGCGGCTTCATCGAAGGCAGCGTGATGTAGAATACTTCCTGCAGCCGGTTGGACACGCCGTCGATCCGCCCGGCTTCGTACAGCTCCCGATTGACGGTCTGCAGGCCGGCCAGCATCGCCAGGAAGCCGACGCTGAAGCTCATCCACAGCGATACGACGATCATGACCTTGAGCAGATATTCCGGCTGCTGCAGCCAGACGATCGGATTGTGGATAAAGCCCATCTGGAGCAGGAAACGGTTGACGTAGCCGACGCGGTCGCCGCTGAAGGCGGCGATCCAGACGACGGACAGCGCGACCGCCCCCGCCATGGACGGAGCATAGAACGCCAGCGTATAGTAATCCCTGATCCTGAGCGGAAGCTGTTGAATCAGCCAGGCGAACAGAAAGCTCAGCATGTAGCCCCCGGGACCGACGATCAGCGCGAACAGAAACGTATTCGGCAGCGCCTTAGTCAGGAAAATGATATCCTGCGTGAACAGCGTAATGTAGTTGCTGAAGCCGATGAACCGCAGCGAGCCGAACCCGTCGTACGACGTAAAGCCAAGCAGCGCGGCCATGCAGACGGGCACGACGATAAAGACGATGAAGCAGATCAGGAACGGCGCGAGAAACAGATAACAGAACGCGTCGCGCCGAAGGTCGGCGAAGAAGCGGCCGAGCTTCGCGCCGATCGAAGGCGGCCGCCTCAGCTTCGTTAATCCGGGAGTCAGCTCCGTATTGTTCATTGGGGTTCCTCCCATTCGTAAGGTTGCTCGATCTGCGGCACCCGCAAATTCTCGCCGGGGCCGATGCCGAAGTCCTTCTGTCTGCGGTTCATTTCCCGCTGCAGCGACAGCTGCGCCTTCTCCAGCGACTCCTGCGCCGGAACCCGGTCGAACACGGTGCCGTTCCAGGCGAATTCCAGCTCCCGCGCAAGGAAGTAGTAGCCCGGCACGTAAGGCTGGTTCTTCGCCCATCTCGCCTGCTCGCGGAGCGCCTTCAGGTCGTCGCTGGGCCACGACAAGGCTTTCATCGCCTCGACGTTCGCCGTATTCCAGCGGAATTCGATGCCGTAGAACGATTCGATGTCGCCGGCGTATTTCTCTTGAACCTCCGCGGAAGTCCACCATTTCAGAAACTCCCACGCTTCTTCCTTCTTGTCGCTCTTCTTCATGATCATGCCGGCCGACAAGCCCTGCGGAGACCATCTGGCGATCTCTCCGTCCGGCTGGCGCACACCCGGCAGCGGCGCGATTTTCCAATGCCCGGTAATTTCCGGCGCGGCGACGAGCAATTGCACGTACGTATTGAAATCGGCGATGCCGATCGGGATGTCCCCGTCGCGGAAGTGCTGGAAAAACGCCGGAATGTCGATCGGAAGATTGTATTTGTCGTACAGCTCCGTCCAGCGCTTGAACGCGGCGATTCCTTCGTCGCTCGTCAGCGTGCCCGTCAGCCCGTCCCCGGAATAGAGCTCCGCGCCCTGCTGGAAAAACATCGTCGCGAAGTCCGCCTTCGGATAGTTCATCGTCATGCCGTTCTCCTGCAGCGTCGGCAAAATATCGAATACGTCGTCCCAGGTCTCCGGAGCCTGCAGCTTTAAGCTGTCGAAAATATCCGTGCGATAGAACAGCATCTGGAAGTTCTGCACCTCCGGCAGCCCGTACGCGCCGCCGTCGTAGTTCATCGAACGGCGTACGCCGGGGATAAAGCGGTCGAACACTTCCGCGAACCCGGGATATTCGGACAAATCCTCGACGGCTCCCCGCATCGCGTAGTCCGCGGGCGTCGCTTCGCCGACCCCGAGCGCGACGTCCGGCACTTCGCCCGCCGCGTTGCCGAGAATGAGCATGTTCGGGTTTGGCATCAGGTTGACGTTCACCTCGATGCCCGTCCTCGGCGTGAAATCCTGGGCGATCATCTCGCGCAGCAGGTCGGCGTAATCGCGTCCGCGCTGCACCCATACCGTCAACGCTTCCTCGCGGTTATGCTTGCGCAAGTCGTAGTCCATCACGAACGACCGGCCGAAATCGACGATCGAATACGGGATGCGCGACAGCTCCGTCGGCTCCTTGAACCCGGGGTCCGCGTCCGGCGTGCGCACGACGATGAAATCGAGCAGCAGCGGCTGCTGCGTCAGCGTCGTCATCCACGCCCCGATGTTGCTCTGGATCGTGGAAAAATCGTTGATCTTGTTCGGGATGATGTCCACGTCCGCCCGCATGATCGCCAGCAGATCGATCGAATTCAGCAAAGCCTCGGAGATGTCCGAGTTCTGGCCGTTCAGATCGTTCAGGTAATCGCGGATATCGGACAGCCGGCGGATAAAGGCGTCCACCTTTGCCTCGATGTCCGGGTCGAACTTCCTCATGTCCCACGTGCGTTTCTCGTCCATATTCGCGTCGTATGCCTGGACGCTGTAGTTGCCGGTAATGCGCCGCATATCGCGATCGAACGCCGACAAGTCCTGCAGCACGCCCGTCAAGGCCAGCCGCACCGGCTGCAGCGGAGAGGAATCGGCCGTCATCCGCAGCTTGTGGGAGCCCTCGGTCAGGTAGAACCGATAGGGGTTCCCGTCCGGGTCGACGATCGTCTCGATCGTGAATTCCCGGTTAAACTCGATCGGATACCGCAGCAGCTCCCGGAACGGGACTTCGCCGTCGAGCTCGATCGTCCGGTAGGCTTTGAAGCCGTTGCGATAATTCTGGTACACCTTCAGGTCGATCTCGTACCAGCCGTCCCGCGGCACTTGCAGCTCCCATTCCACCCATTCGCCCGGCAGCCTCCACCGCTGTCCTCCCAGCACGTTGTAGGTAATATGGCCTTTCGGCAGCGGGGAAACGTAAGGCTCGTTCCAATGGTCGGTCTGGATCGTCAGCGCGGACTTCCGGTCGAAGTTTTCCGCTTCCTTCACTCCGTACCAGGTCTCCGTCTCGGTCTGCGCCGGCTTGCCCGCCGCGTACTCCGCATAGGCCGGCAGCTGCCGCTTCGGCCGAAACGTCAGCGCCTTCAGGGCGACCGGCTCCTTGCTGCCGACCAGACGGAGGGTATGCTTGCCCGGCTCCAGCCGATACAACAGAGGCTCGGGGGACACCGAGAAGTCGGAGGCCGCCTTGACCGACCAATCGGCGAGTTCGTCCTGCTCGGGCCGAATCTGCATGCCGATTTCGTTGCGGTCGTACGGATATTTGGCGTCCTTCCAGTTCCGCTGCAGCTCGATCCGTTCCGATTCGGCGAACGGGTAGGCGCCGTCGATCTGTACGCCCCGGATAATCGGGCCTTTGCCGCCCGCGAGCGGCTTATACTCGATCAGCAGTTCGTACCAGCCGGCGGCGGGCACCTCGAACGTCCATTCCGCCCAGCCTTCTTCGTTCAGCCAGTGCAGCGCCGCAGCACCTCCGTCCGCGACCGTCTCCAGCCGGGCTTGCGGGTCCGAAGCGCCGTAGTCCGCCGAATCGATGACGATCGGCCGGCCCTCGCTTCCCTGCTCGCCGGCCGCCCCGGCTTCCTGCATGAGCAGCGTGTACGGCGGCTTCTCTCCCCCTTCCTCGTAAGCCAGCAGATCGGCTACGGTGACGTTCGAAGCGTAGATCGGAGTCTCTCCGCCGTTGATCCAGCGATAGCCGCCGAACAGCACGGCCGCGGCGAGCGCGAGACGGATCGCGATGCGCAGCGCGGCGCGGGGAAGCTTGATCTTCTTCATGCTTCCGCTCCCCCGGCCGCCAGCGACACGCCCGTCGTCTCGTCGAAGAAATGCAGCTTGCTCCTGTTGAAACCGATTGCAAGATTATCGTCCTTGCGATAGGAGATTTCGGGCTCCGTGCGGGCGATCGCCTTGTAATCGCCGATCGCCGCGTAGACGTAGCTGTCCGCGCCGGTCACTTCGGTCATCTGCACGACGCCGGCGACGTATTCGTCCCCGTCCGCCTCGCCCGGCTTAAGCAGCACGTGCTCGGGCCGCACGCCCATAATGACGTTGCGCAGCGATCTCGTCATCCGCTCGAACTGGACGTCGTACTCGCGCGGCAGCAGCAGCTTTAATCTTTTGTTCGAAAAATAGTAGCGCCCCTCTTCCAAGGTGACGACGCCTTCGATGAAGTTCATCTGCGGAGAGCCGATAAAGCCCGCCACGAACAGGTTGGCCGGTTTGTCGTAAAGCTCTCTGGGCGCCGCGACCTGCTGGATGACGCCGTCCTTCATGACGACGATGCGCGTGCCCATCGTCATCGCTTCGACCTGGTCGTGCGTCACGTATACGGTCGTTCTCCGCAGGTCGGCCTGCAGCTTGATCAGCTCCGCGCGCGTCTGCGCCCGCAGCTTGGCGTCCAGGTTGGACAGCGGTTCGTCCATGAGGAACACCTGCGGCTCGCGGGCGATCGCGCGTCCGAGGGCGACGCGCTGCTTCTGGCCGCCCGAGAGTTGGCTCGGCTTGCGATCGAGCAGATGGGAGATTTCCAGCACCTTCGCCACCCGGTTCACGCGCAGCTCGATGTCGAACTTGGGGGTCTTGCGCAGCTTCAGGCCGAGCGCGATATTTTCGTAAACCGTCAGATTGGGGTACAGGGCGTAATTCTGGAAAACCATCGCGATGTCCCGGTCCTTCGGAGACACGTAGTTCACGAATTTATCGTCGATATACAGCTCCCCGCCGCTGATCTCCTCCAACCCCGCCAGCATGCGCAGCGTGGTGGATTTGCCGCAGCCGGACGGGCCTACGAGCACCAGAAATTCTCCCTCTTCGATCGTCAGGTGGAAGTCGTTGACGGCCGGGCGCGCTTCTCCCCTGTAGTGCTTGTAAACGTGATTAAACTTGATGCTTCCCACCCATTTCACCCCTCGCGTGTACGGATTCTGCTTTGCTTTAGTTCATGGTAACGTAACCCCGCTCGGGCAAAACAGGAGTGAAACTTGGCTTTTCCAGTCTAGAATTGTCCTCCTGCCCGCTCCGCCCGTCCGGGCGAAAAAGGCCTCTACCCTTGTCGCTCGAGGGCCGCGAAGCTAGAATGGAAGAAACGATTCTACTTCGCTTATCCGGGGGATCGCCGATGAATCCTTGGCACGAGAAAATCGCTCTGAATACGGGACAGCCCCACAGAATCATCGTCAGTACGGTGGAAAAC
This sequence comes from Cohnella cellulosilytica, assembly GCF_042431195.1. Classification (NCBI taxonomy): domain Bacteria; kingdom Bacillati; phylum Bacillota; class Bacilli; order Caryophanales; family Paenibacillaceae; genus Cohnella; species Cohnella cellulosilytica. The sequence goes on along the minus strand of NZ_JBHMDN010000048.1, from coordinate 206,986 downwards.
GGCTTTCCCGTCCATTGGCATCAGGAGCTGGAGATCGTATACGTTCTCGAAGGGCGAATGCGCATCGGCATCAACGACGAGCTCTACGCCCTGGAGCCGGGGGACGTCCTGTTCATAGGCTCCTGCGAGCTTCATCATTACGAACCCAATCCCCAGGGCTGCCACAAAATGATTCTTCAGCTCGGCATAACGGCGTTCGACGCGTTCTCGGACCTGATTTTCGGCCAGCGTATTTTGACGCCGCATCTTCGCGCGAGCGCGGGTGACGGCGGCGGCCCGTCCGCGTCCGGGGAGGAGGAGGCGCTCAGGAACGCGGTCGAACGGCATTTCGCGGCGATTCACGAGGAATGGCGGGGACGGGAGATCGGCCACGAGCTCGTTCTCAAAGCGAGAACAAGCGAGATCGCCGCGCTTGTCGTCCGGCGGCTTCCGATGGAGCCGTATTCCGCCCAGGAGCGGACGAAGCGGCTCGAACAGCTCGACAGGCTGAACAAGGTGTTGAAATATATTGAAACCGAGTATGCGGGGGACCTCTCGCTCGGCAGCGCGGCGGACATCGCCGGGTTCAGCCCGACGTATTTCTCGCGCTTTTTCAAAGAGGCGACCGGCACCACCTTCGTCGATTACGTCAACGCGTTCCGCGCCAACGTCGCCAGGCTGATGCTGGCGGACGGGGACGATTCCGTCACCGGCATCGCGTACCGGGCCGGCTTCAACAGCATCGAGACGTTTAACCGGGTGTTCAAAAAAATCCACGGCCGCGCCCCGTCTTCGTTCCGCCACAAAAAATGACGACCTTATCGCAACCCCTGACGGGAAATGTCGGGGGTTTTTTTCTATATTGGAATCAATCCAGGAAAACAGGAGGAGCCGCAATGAGCGATAACACCGCAACCTCGCCCGTATACCGCGACGCCGCAGCCCCGACGGAGGATCGCGTCGCCGACCTGCTCGGCCGCATGACGCTCAGGGAGAAAGCGCGCCAGCTCGACCAGTATTTCGGCGTCTCGTTCATGACCGCGGCACACCCGGCCATGGATACCGTCATGGCCGCCGACGCGAAAATTCAATGGGACAAAGTGATGGAGATCATCGGAGAAGACGGGATCGGCTGCATTCACGACCTGTACGGAACGGCCAAAATCAACAACCAGCTCCAGCAGTACGCCGTCGAGCAGACCCGCCTCGGCATTCCGATCCTGTTCAGCGAGGAAGCGCTGCACGGGCTGCTGCGGCCCGGCTGCACCGTGTTCCCGCACGCGATCGCGATGGCGTCGACGTGGAATCCGGAGCTCGTGCGCGAGATCGGCCGCGGCATCGCCGCGGAGACGCGCAGCTTCGGCATTCACGAGAGCTTCGGCCCCGTGCTCGACCTGGCCCGCGAGCCCCGCTGGGGACGCGTCGAGGAGACGTTCGGCGAGGATACGCTGCTGGCGAGCCGAATGGCCGTCGCCATGGTGCAGGGCCTGCAGGGCGACGATCTGGCTTCGAGCGGCAGCATCGTCGCCGAGCCGAAGCACTTCGCCGTCCACGGCATTCCGGAGAGCGGGCTGAACCAGTCCCCCGTCACGATCGGCATGCGCGAGCTGGAGACGGTGCATCTCCCCGTCTTCGAAGCCGCGTATATCGAAGGCGGGGCCGTCAACGCCATGTGCTCCTACAATACGATCGACGGCGTGCCGTGCGCTTCGGACCGCAGCCTGCTGACGGACGTCCTCAGGGAGCGGTGGAACATGCCGGGCTTCGTCCGTTCGGACCTCGGCGCCATCGCCCGGCTGAAGAACGCGCACCGGACGGCCGGGTCCGACCGCGAGGCGATCCGCCAGGCGCTCGAGGCGGGGACGGACATGCAGTATTACGATTTTCCCCACGAGCTGTACCAGAACGAGATCGTTAACCTGGCAGAGAGCGGAGAGCTCGCGCCGTCCGTCGTCGATCTCGCCGTCTCCCGCGTGCTGAGAGTCAAATTCATGCTCGGCCTGTTCGAGCATCCGTACATCGACGCCAATCTGCACAAGAGCGCGGTCCGTCATCCGCTGCACGCGGACATCGCGCTCCGGACGGCAAGGGAAAGCGCGGTGCTGCTGAAAAACGAAGGCGGATTGCTGCCCCTGCGCAAAGACGTCGCGCGGATCGCCGTTATCGGGCCGAGCGCCGATACGGCCCGCTTGGGCGACTATACGCCGCACATCGAAGGCTTCGAGCCGACGACGGTGCTCGCCGGCATCCGCAAGCTCGTCTCTCCCGGCACGATCGTCGATTACGTCAGAGGCGCGGGCGTGCTGGAGGACGAGCTGGAGCCGATTCCGATCGGCAGCTTCATCGACGGCCGCGGCCGCCCGGGACTGCTCGGCGAATATTTCAACAATCCCGATCTGGCCGGCGAGCCCGCCCTGGCGCGGAACGATCCGTACGTCAACTTCAACTGGGTCATCGCCAAGCCGGACCAGAGCGTCGATTCGCACCGCTTCTCCGTTCGGTGGACGGGCAAGCTCGCGCCGGTCCAGGATTTCTCCGGCTACATCGGCACGGACAGCCAGGACAGCATGCGGCTGTGGCTGGACGGCAAGCTGCTCGTCGACGGCTGGGGCGAAGGCAAGAGCGCGAGCCGGAGCGTGCCCGCGGAGCTGAAAGCCGGGCGGGAATACGACGTGATCGCGGAATACCGCAAGGACGCAAGCGGCGCTTCCGTCATGCTGGGCTGGAGCCGGGGAGCCGAAGGCATCGAGGAAGCCTGCGAGGCGGCCCGCAAAGCCGACGTCGCCGTCGTCGCGCTCGGCGATTCGCGAAGAACGTGCGGGGAAGGCGTAGACCGCTCCTCCCTCGACCTGCCCGGCCGGCAGCTTGAGCTGCTGAAGGCGGTGCACGCCACCGGCACCCCGGTCGTGCTCGTTCTGCAGAACGGACGGCCGATCACGATGGCGTGGGAGGACGCGAACATCCCGGCGATTCTCGAAGCCTGGTATCCGGGAGAAGCGGGCGGGGAAGCGATCGCGGAAATCCTGTTCGGCGACTGCAACCCGTCGGGCCGGCTGCCGGTCTCCTTCCCCCGTTCGCTGGGGCAGATTCCCGTCTATTACAGCCGCAAGCGCGGCGGCCAGATCCACTACGTGGAAGGCGACAATCGTCCGCTCTACGCGTTCGGCCACGGGCTCAGCTACACGACGTTCGAGTACGCCGGCATCCGCCTCGACCGGGAGCGCCTCTCCCCGGACGGCGAGCTGACCGTCACGGTCGAGGTGAAGAATACGGGAGACCGGGCCGGGGACGAAGTGGTGCAGCTGTACCTGCGCGACGTCGTCAGCTCGGTCGCCGTGCCGGATCTGGAGCTGAAGGCGTTCCGCAGAATCCGTCTGGAGCCGGGCGAGAAACGCGAGGTGTCGTTCACGCTCGGTCCGCGGGAGCTTCGCCTCCTGAACAAGGAGATGGTGTGGGTCGTCGAGCCGGGGGCGTTCACGGTTCTCGCAGGGCCGAGCTCGGACCGGATCGAGCTGACCGCCGACTTCGAGGTCTTCCTTAACGATTAGCCGTCGTCAAAAAGCCGGAAGCGACTTCCCTCATCGCTTCCGGCTTTCTTGTTAACGCTCCCCGGTCGGCCGTCGCCGCTCTCAAGACCTTGACGCTGCCCGTCCTTATTCCCGGTTGTCCCCCTCTCCTTCCCCCCCTTGCGGCAGAAGCTTGGCATGCACGACGAATCTGGCATCCGCGAAGGCGGACGAACAGGTCGACAGCGTCAGAATCGTATCCTCCGCGGACACTTCGACATCCGAAGCGTGCAGAGACTTGCCTTTGACCGCATCGAGAAATTGTCCGAAATCCTCGTCCGAATCGAACTCCGTACGGATATAGTCGAACGAGGACGACGTCGTGTACGCGGAGAAAATCTCCCATTTCCCTTCGGCGTACAACGTATCGAACTCGACGATCGTCCTGTTCTCGAAATTCCACCTGCTCTCGTATTCGACCAGATCGGCGAACATCGTTTTGTTTTTCATATCGTGGCCGTACAGGACGGTGTTTCTGTTCGTTCCTCCGGCGTCATTTCGGTAATCCATGAAAATGCTGCCGGCCGCACTGCGCTCCCCGTCGACGCCGCGATGCAAATAATACTCGTTGTCCTCCGCCTGCGCGACGGGGTAGTCGATCCTCGTCCCTGCGATCCGCACCCATCCGACGACGTCTCCGTTCCGTTCGAGCAGCGGCCCGAATTTCGGGTTAACGGCGCGTTGCTCCGCGGAAGCCGGATGCGGAACCGGATCGTTCGGCGCCGGGGGCGCATAGGCAAGCTCCTCCGGAGGCCCATAGTAGACGCTTCGAATCTCTCCGTACGTTTTCTTGCTCGCGTAGCCGTCGAAGGCGTACGCTCCGATCTTCCAGACGGAGAACAGGAACGCAAGCGCCGCGACCGCCGCCAGAGCTTCACGCATAGAAATCTTGCGCAACCTTCCCATAGCTCCCCCTCGTTCCGAGAAAAGAGTCCCCTCGATTCCGGCGGGCAGCCGTCTTCGGGACTCTTTCTCCAAGCCAAATCATGCTAAATCGGGGCGCGTTACGTCCTTCTTGCAAGCTTCTTGCCGGTCAGCAGCAGCAGCAGCGCCGCGGCCGATGCCGCCGCAAGCAGCGCGTAAGGCAGGACGCCCGCGTCTCCCGTCTGCGGGTTCGCTTCGGGAGCCGCTCCGCCCCCTCCGGCGGCCGGCTCGAACTGGATGCCGCGAACGTTGATATCGCCGTCGGTGAACACGACGTACAAGTCGTGCGTTCCCGCCAGCCCGGATACCGGCGCTTCGAACCATTGGTACTTCTGCCAGTCTCCCGTCGGCTCGTATTGGACGGTCGCGAACGGGGCTCCCTTCGGATCGTCGATCGCGAAGGCGACGGAGCCTCCCGCGTTCGGAGTCGCCACCTCGATTTTCACCTTGGCGGCTCCGGCCCCGCCGAAGTCGAGTTCGGCGTATTTGGCGTAGTTGCCCGCGACGATGTACCCGAGGTTCTTGTTCTCGTTGTCTTCGATCCGGGGGCCGCTGCCGTCCGAAAACGTGCCGGAATCGCTGTTGAGCTCGGAATTGGCGCTCGGCGCGATGACGCCGTAAGGATCGACGGCGGCGAACGCGAGGTTGGCGCTGCCGACCAGCAGCGCGACGGACAGAGTGAGAACCGCAAAGCTCTTCTTCATGGATTAACGCTCCTTTGGATAGTGTTTTCCCCCGGCGCGCCGCGCTGTAAGTGCTTACATGTCCCCGGACCGGCAATCGCGACGGATTGGATTTTCCAGCCTATCTTATAATTTCCCGGCCGATTCTCATAGGAGGCAAAGTTAAACTTTCCGGTATTGGAATGGCTTCTTGCGGCCTGGAGACAGCAAAAGGGACGAGCTCCCCCCTCTCCGGGAAAGCCGTCCCCCTGAACGTACGGTTATTGATGGCTGGTCGGATGATTGACCGTCGCCGGAATCTCGCCCTTGAACATCCGGTTGATGTCTCCGGTCAGACGCAGGTAGAAGTCCGACGAGACGGCGACGCCGTCCACGTCCAGCGTCAGGAAATACTGGTTGGTCGGAATCATCGAGCTGTTTTCGGCGATTTTGGCGATGGCCGTTCCTTCGTCGTACTCGTCGAACATAGCTACGTATCCGGTGTCGATGCCGAGCGTCTTCATATTGTACGCCTGCCGCCACATGAAGTCCCCGTGCAGCCGCGGGTTCTCGTTGCGCGGTCCGCCCGTCATATTCGACCATGCAGACCCCGGCCAGATCACCGGCTGGTACGCGATGCCGCGCTGCTGCGTGTATTGGAAGTCCGGGCTCCACTGGTTGTTCATGAAATGATCGGCGTCGGCGAGCCCGTTGCGGCCGAATCGGCCGACGAACCAGGGCGACAGCATATCCAGCGATTCGTATACGCTCATAAAGCCGGCTTTCGAATCGTTGGTCCCCGTCCGCCAATAAGTCGGCACGCCTCCGATGACGTAGACGCCCTGATTTTTGAACCAGGAGATCAGATTCGCGTGCTCGGACGCCGTGCCCGGACGATCGGTGAAGCCGATGCCCCAGATGCAGACGACGATTTTACCCTCCTGTCTGGCGTACGCGGAAGAGTTGGTCAGATGCATATTGCCGACAACGTTGGTCGTCCAGTCGTGCTTGACCGCGTTGACCCAGTTGCTCGCATTCATTCCGGTGATGTCGTACATGACGTAAAATTTGCGGTTATACGTCTCCGCGGCGTTCTTCACCTTGACCGCGACGCTGTCGCGATTCGTTTTCCAGTTGTTCGGAACGTCGCTCTCGTCGGCGCCGAAGCGCTGCAGCGCGGCCCCGTCGATGTTGTAGGTTTGCATCCATTCGAAATGCTTGTTGACCGTCTCCTGGTCGTAGGACGAGAACAGCTTGGCCTGCGTGCCGTTGCCGAAGTTGGCCAGGTTCGTCTGATACAGCTTCGAGTATTCGCGGATGTCCGGATACAGCTCGAAGTTGACGTTGGCGTTGGCCGTCGGGGCGCTGCTGTTTTTCGACCAATGAATCCAGCCTCCGTTCGGAGAACCGTCTCCCGCGGCGTTAAACCAGCCCTGGTAACCCGCGAACAGCTTGCCCTCCACGTCCCCGCCCGTCTGCGGTCCGGCAGTGTCGAACTGGAACCAGTTGAGGTTGAACAAATTGCCGGCTCCTCCGGTAAACTTCAGGAATAGCGTATGCGTGCCGCTTGGATTGCCGTTAACCGGGCAGATAACCGTCGTCCAGTTCTGCCAGCCGCCCGTTCCCGGCACCGCGCACGTGCCGATCAACGTGCCGTTCAGACCGTCCAGACGCAGCTCGATGCCGCCTCCCGACGCGTTACTGGCTACCCGCGCCCGGAAGGAGGCCGCGCCGCTGCCGAAATCGACTCCGGAGAACGAAAGGTAATCGCCGTTGTCAATGAATCCGACGTTCTGGCCTCCCTCGCTCGATGCCTCGACCTGGATGCCCGACTGACTGCTGAAGCTTTCCGCTTCGATGCGGGTGAACGCGGACAGCCCGCCCGCGAATTTGAACCATAATACGTTAAACAGATTGCCGGCGCCGCCCGTAAACTTCAGATACAGCGTGTGCGTGCCGCTTGGATTGCCGTTAACCGGACACGTAACCGTCGTCCAGTTCTGCCAGCCGCCCGTTCCCGGCACCGCGCACGTGCCGATCAGCGTGCCGTTCTGGCCGTCCAGACGCAGCTCGATGCTGCCGCCTGTCGCATTGCTGGCTACCCGCGCCTGGAAGGACGACGCTCCCGCTCCGAAATCCATGCCGGTAAAGGCGATGTAATCGCCGTTGTCGACGAACGCGACGTTCTGGCCGCCTTCGCTCGAATTCTCGAGCTGAATGCCCGATTGGCTGCTGAAGCTCGAAGCGGGAGTCTGCGTGAACGCCGAAGCCGCGGACGCCGTCGAAGGCGCGAGCGACAGCGGCCCGACCAACAGGGCGGCGATCAGCGCGAATAGCGCCAACGGCCGGAAACCGATCGATAAACGTTGTAATCGCATCCTTAAATACCCTCCTCATTGTATAAATGGATCGTCTGGCCTTTTTCCTGCAGCGAAAAATCCCCTGATCACACCTCCTTTTGTACGAATGCGCGTCCGGCCTCCTCTCCGATCGCCTTGTAAGTGCTTACATTAAATTTCTTGCGCGATCTTTCTTTAGCGTAATCCCGACAGGTATTCTCCAAAATAAGGCAATCTTAACATTTGTATAGGGATTTCTATCTCATTTTCGATTATTGGCCCTCTAGCGGGGAGCAGACGGGGACTTTTTGAGGAAAGATAACCGATTTTGTCGAGCATCGTGAGCTGTTTGGAGCCTTTTCGCGGGGGAGATAACCGGTTTGGTCGAGCATCTCGGGCGAATTGTGGGCGTTTGGCGAGGCGATAGCAGGTTTCTTAGAACATCTCGGACGAATTGTGGGCGTTTGGCGGGGCGATAGCAGGTTTTCTAGAACATCTCGGACGAATTGCGGGCGTTTGGCGGGGCGATAGCAGGTTTTCTAGAACATCTCGGACGAATTGTGGGCGTTTGGTGGGGCGATAGCAGGTTTTTTAGAACATCTCGGACGGAATGGCAGGTTTTCGAGGGTCGATAACAGGTTTTCTAGAACATCTCGGGCGGAATGACGGGTTTTCGGAGGCCGATAGCAGGTTTTTTAGAACATCTCAGGCGGAATGGTGGGTTTTCGAGGGGCAATGGCAGGTTTTGTCGAAGATCGGGGGGCCCGGCGGAAGTGTCTTGAACAAAGGGGCAGGCGTTCGTTGCACCTGCCGCCTTTTCGCATAGCTGCTCCGCTCAGTTCGCGTTCTGAATGCCGCCGGCTTCCTCGGGTTCTTCGTTCTCCAGGACGGGGTGGCGAAGCGTGATTTTCGTGCCCATGCCCGCTCCGGTCTCGATCGACAGCTTGTAGCCGGCGCCGAAATAGAGCTTAAGCCTCTCGTTGACGTTGCGCAGGCCGACTCCCTGACGGCGGCCCGCCTTGCTGTCCGTCTCTTCGGAGTCCAGCTGCCGCAGCACCGAATCCGGAATTCCCCGGCCGTTGTCGATGATCTCGATCACGATGTCGCGCTCCTCGACGTACCCCGACAGGATAACCTTGCCTTTCTCGAAGTTGTCGCGAATGCTGTGATGGATCGCGTTCTCCACGAGGGGCTGCAGCAGCAGTCTCGTGAACGGAAGCGAGAGCATGTCCTCGTCGAAGAAATACAGCACCCTCAGCGGCATTCCCATGCGCGCCTGCTCGATCTGGACGTAAGCCTTCACCTGGTCGACCTCGCGGCCGACCGTCGTGATATCCTTGCCTTGGTTCAGGCTGAGCCGAAGCAGGTTGCCCAGCGCCGACACCATTTCCCCGATATCGCTTCGTCCATGATTTTCCGCCTTCCAGCGGATCGATTCCAACGTATTGTACAGAAAATGCGGATTGATCTGGTGACTTAAAACCTGGAGCTCCAGCTCTTTCTTTTTCCGCTCCGAAAGGGTGGTCTGATCGATCAGCGCTTCGATCTTCCGCGTCATGCTTTCGAAGCCCCGGTAGAGCCAGCCGATTTCGTCCTCGCGCGAGGACGTCGGCCCCTTGTAGTCGAATTCGCCTTTTTCCAGCTTGCGCATCAGCCTGACCAGCTTGGCGACCGGCTGCGTGAAATTCATCGTAATATAGATGACGACGCCGACCGAGCAGATCAAATAGATCGCCAGAAAGACGATCAGCAGATTGTTCATCGTTTTGATCGGATGCGTCATGGCATGCAAGGGCGTCAGGCTGACGACCGTCCACGGCTCGCTGTTCATCTTCGCGTACGTAATCAGCTTTTCTTCCCCGTCCATATGCAGCGTCTCCGCGCCCTCGGAGGCCTTTTCGCTGATTTCCATGAACCGCTTGGAGGGGACCGGCCGGCCCGTCCATTCATTCTCGTTGGAATCAAACAGCACGGTGCCGTCCTGGCCGACGATCAGAAACTTCTGTCCTTCCATGCGCCTGGACGGAGAGAAAAACCGCCGCAGGTGGTCCTCGGCCAAATCGGTGACGACCAGGCCTCTCGGTTTGCGGTCGTTAAGCCCGGTAAATCTTTTCACGTAAGTGAGCAGCGGCCTGCCGTACAATCCCTGCTCCGGCATCGTCAGGTGCCAAGTGGGCACGACGCTCTCGCTCGACGCTTGAAACCAGGCCTCCCGTTCGACCTGCGGGGACACCCCCATCGTATTCATATAATTGGGGTAGAGGGACGGCCTCATCGGGTACACCCGCACTCTGAGCGCGTCGACCTGGGGCATGTGCTGATAGACAAGCGCCAGCATGTCGACCGCGAACGCCTCCTCCTCCTCCTGGCTTTCGGGCTCCCGGTCCAGCCAGGCTTGCAGCGATTTGTTGCCGATCAAGTCGTTGATCCGGTCGTTAACCTGCGTGAGATACGTCTCGAAATTGGCCTTCGCCTGCTGAAGATAGCTCATGGAGAATGTGGCGTTCGCGTTCTGGATGCCTTCGATCGATTTCATGTATGCGTAATAAGCGAATACGATAAAAGGAACGATCGTAATCGCGAAAAAGATCAGAATCATTTTGTTGCGAAAGGATGAGGCCAGCTTCAAGGAAGCCTTAATCATCGGCGATTCCCCTCTGCCTGCGGAATTCCTTCGGCGTGCAGCCGACGTGCTTTTTGAACAGCTTCGTGAAGTGAACCGGGTCCTTGTAGCCTACCTCGTAGGAGATCTGGTAGATTTTGAATTTGACATCGCCCAGCATCTCCTTCGCTTGCTGCACTCTCACTTCGGTTAAATATTCGAGAAACGTCATCTTCTTTTCCTTCTTGAACAGCTTGCTCAGCCAGACCGGCGTGACGTGCACCTCGTCGGCCACCACCTGCAGGCTCAGATTGTCCGAGTACCGCTTGCCGATAATTTTCTCGGCTTGAAGGACGATCTGACTGGGGGACGCCGCCTGGCGGCGAAAATCCGCGGCCATATCCAGCAAATACTGCTGAACGGCCCCCTGCAGCGATTCCAGATGATCGAACTGCTCCAGATACTCCCAGATGAAGATCGGGTTTCTCTCCCAGCCCCGCTCCGACCAGCCGGCCGCGGCCGCTTTTCTGAACAATTCCATCAGCCATTTGAAAATATGCTGCTGAATATCCTTGAGCTGATAGACCCCCCAGCTCTGGACCATGTCGACGAACCCGCCGAGCGAAGCGGCGATATCTTCGTCCGAGCCGTACCGGACGAGATCGAGCACCTCGCCGGTCTCCGCAAGGGACAGCTCCACCCGGTCTCCTCCGAAGTCGCAGCCGTGCTCGGCGAATATCCGGTTGCCGCCGTAGACGGCTTTCATCTCCAGCAGCTCGCCCGCCTCCAGGAACAAATCGTGAACGTGGGCCAGCTCCTTGGGAGCCGGATTGACGCCTATGCTGGCCTGGACTTTAACATATTGGTTGATCCTTCTCAGGCAGGTTTGCGCAAGCGACCGCACCGTCTGGCCCTGACTGGGCTGCCTGCAGGAAAAAACGGCGACGCAGCGGGAAGCGGAATCGCTGAACACGGCATAAGGATGGGAAAACTCCTCCGCGATCGTATGGTTGACGACGTTGGCGATCCCGAACAGCACCAGCTCCTTCTCGTTGACGAACGTCCGGCGATTCTCGATCGCCTTGAGATCGTCGGCCTCGACGATCATGAGCAGCAGCGGCTGCTGCGTCATCCACTCCAGCTTCAAGGTTTGCAGCCGATGCAAAATTCTCGATTCGCGGTAAGGATCGTACTCGCGCTCGATAATCTCCCGCAGCAGCTCCTCTCTCAGCTTCGGTTCGGCCAGCTGCATCTGGCTGAGCATCTGCGATTGGTTGTGCCGCTCCCGCTTGTCGCGCGCGATGAGCTCGGCCGCCTTGCCTACGATGCGTCCCAGCTCGTCCGTATTGATCGGCTTGAGAATGTAGTCGATCGCTCCCAGCTTCATCGCCTGCTTGACCAGCTCGAAGTCGTCGTATCCGCTGATGACGACGGCTTTCCAGCAGTGATCCGCGGTACGGCTGAGCGAATCGAGGAATTCCAGCCCGGACATTCGGCTCATCTTGATATCGGTTACGATCAGATCCGGTCTCAGGCTGAGCGCGAGCTCAAGCGCCGAATCCCCGTCGTCCGCCGCGTATATTTCTTCTACTCCGTAGTCGTGCCATGGAATGCGCTTGCGCAATCCTTCCCTGATCTCGAATTCGTCGTCTACGATCAGCGCCCGCAACACATCGTTCACCCTCCCGCCAGCGAGTGTCGTTATCTCCCATCATAACCGAACGTCGTTTAAGCTTGCACGGGGGCAATCGCAAACTTTGCAGGGCGTTCTTAAACTCCGCCCGCGATTTTCCCGGTTTCGCCCGCCTGTTCGCCCCCGCCAAGGTCGGCGGGGAGCCCAGGGCGGACGCCCCGTCCCCCCGTCTCTTGCGAAAGCTCCGGTCGTGAGGTGTTTTAATCATACGCCCGCCCGTTCCGGCCGGCAAGGAGACGATTTTATACATTTCAGTGTGATCTTGGCGCTTCTCCGGACGGCCCCGAACGAGGAACCGCGACCCCGGAACACAAAAAAGACATGCTTCTCCCCCCGCCGCGGGCCCATCCCGAACACGGGACTTCGCGCGCCGCGGCTGCGAAGGAGATGCATGCCTCTCTTCTCTTTAATTCGTTTTCCAGCTGAAGCTGTACGTTCCGGAGCCGACCGCCAGCGTCACGCCGTCCCCGTCCGCCCGGACGGATGAGACGCCCGCCGCCGCTTCCAGCTTGGCGCCGTTCTCTGTCGCCGTCTCCGCCTTGGCGTTCGGGAGCCGGATTTCCGCCGTCGTATTCGCCGGAATCGTCGCTTCGAGCTTCATCTCCCCGTCCGCGCGTTTCCAGCAGCTGCGAATCTCTCCGTACATCGTCTCCAGCCGCGCTTCCGCCCACTCCAGCCCGTCGCCCGGCTGCGGACGGATATGAATCTTTTTGTAGCCCGCGGCCTGCTCGTCGGCGTCGATGCCGGCTACGCGGCGGTACAGCCAGTCGCCGATCGCTCCGTAGGCGTAATGGTTAAACGAGTTCATGTCCGCGCTCCAGAACGAGCCGTCCTCCTTGATGCCGTCCCAGTGCTCCCAGATCGTCGTCGCGCCCTTAGTTACCTGATACAGCCAGGACGGATAGTCCTGCTGGAACAGCAGCTTGTAAGCCGCGTCGTTATGGCCGCTGTCGGTCAGCACATGGTTCAAATACGGCGTGCCGACAAACCCCGTCGTCAGGTGGAACTTGCTCTCCTCCAGCAGCTCCAGCAGCTTGCTCTCCGCCCGCTTCGCGGCGGTCTCGTCGAGAATGCCGAACATCAGTCCGAGCACTTGCGCCGTCTGGGTAGGCACGGTCAGCCGCCCGTTCGGGCTGACGAACTCCCGGTGGAACGCGGCTACGACTTTCTCGTACAGATCGGCGTATTTCGCCGCGTCCTCGTCCTTGCCGAGCACCTCCGCCGTCTTCTGCAGCAGCGAGGTCGAGTAGGCGTAGAAGGCGGTGGCGATGTAATCGCGGTCGGTCGCGCCGACATACGTGTCCGGCTTCGAATCGAGCCCCAGCCAGTCGCCGAAGTGGAAGCCCGTATTCCACAAATATTCGTCTTCTCCCTGCTTGCGGATATATTCGACCCAGGCCGTCATGCTCCCGTACTGCTCCTCCAAAATTCTCTTGTCCCCGTAACAGAGATAGATCGTCCAAGGGCAGATGACCGCCGCGTCTCCCCATGCGGAGGAGGAGTGGGAGTTCTCGTCCAGCACGTTCGGGATGACGAACGGAACGCCGCCGTCCTCTCTCTGGTCCGCGGCCAGATCCCGGCTCCATTTCGTAAAGAACGGCGCGATGTTCCGCAGGTACGCCGCCGTGCGAATGAACATCTGGGCGTCGCCCGTCCAGCCGAGCCGTTCATCGCGCTGCGGACAGTCCGTCGGCACGTCGAGGAAATTTCCCTTCAGTCCCCATTCGATGTTATGCTGCAGCTGATTGACGAGCGGATCGGAGCATTCAAAACTTCCCGTAGGCGCCATATCGGAGTGCAGCACGACTCCGGTGAAATCCTCCAGCCGGATCGGTTCAGGGAAGCCGGTCAGCCGAACGTAACGGAACCCTTGGAAGGAAAACCTCGGCTCGTACGTCTCCGCTTCCCCGCCCTTTAACGTATAGCGGATTTCCTGCTTGGCCGCCCGAAGGTTGGTCGTATAGAAATTGCCGTCCTTGTCCAGCACCTCCGCGTGATGCACGACGACCTCGGAGCCGGCTTCGCCCCGCACCGTGAACTTCAGCCAGCCGACCATATTTTGCCCGAGATCGAGCACGGTCTCTCCGAGCGGGGTCGTGATTAAAGCGATCGGCTTGATCTCTTCGAACTTGCGCACCGGATCGTTCTCCTGCATAATCAGCGCGTCGTTCGACTGCTCGATGACCGCTACCGCTTCCCATGCCCCGTCGTCGAAGCCGGATCGGCTCCAGCCGGGAATTTCCAATCTGGCGTCGTACGTCTCCCCGTGATAGATTTCCGACATCAAAATCTGGCTCGGCGCCGTGCGCCAGCTCTCGTCGGAGACGATCGTCCGCTCCGTGCCGTCCTCGTATTCGATATGCATCTGCAGGAACAGCGCCTGGCGGTTGCCATACAGGCAGTAGTGGTCCTTCCAGGCCAGCGGGCCTTTGTACCAGCCGTTGCCCAGCATCGCGCCGAGCGCGTTCCCGCCTTCCGCCAGCATCGCCGTCACGTCGTACGCCTGCACCTGAATCCGGTGCTTGTAGCTCGTCCAGCCGGGCGTAAAATAATCTTCCCCGACCCGCGCCCCGTTCAGCTCCAGCTCGTACAGACCAAGAGCGGTGGCGTACACCCGCGCCCGCTTCAAGCCCGGGCCGACCTCGAAGCCTTTGCGCAGCAGCGGACTTCTCTCCACGTAGGTGTCGGGCCGCGACTTCCGCTGCTCCTCCGGCTTCTCCACGCCGATCCACTTCGCCGTCCATTCGCTCTTGTCGAGCACGCCCGTCTCGAACCAGGCCGGCTCCGACCACTCCGAGGCTTCTCCCCCGACGCTCCATACCCGAACGCGGTAATGATAGCGTTTGCGCGAAACGACCTCCAAGCCGTCCAGTTCAACGTGCAGCGACCGATCGGACTCCACCTTGCCCGAGCTCCATTCCGCCGCCGGGAAATCCGGGCTTGCCGCGACCTCGATTTCGTAGGCGCCCTGCGCGACCGCTCTTGCCTCCGAGATCAGCTTCCAGCTGATGCGCGGCCGCCTGACGTCCAGACCGAGCGGATTACGCTTATACTCGCAACGCAATTCGATAACCTGCAACATGAATCAACCAGGTCCCCTCTCTTACTGCCGAATTGCCTCTATGATATAATGGTTCCCAAGAAAAGTATCGGGGTATAACGGACATTCTATCCAGGAATTACGGACATTTCAGGACGGTGAGCGCGTGAATCCGATTCATACGTTAAAGGGCGAATATTTCTTCCTCCACGACCGGAACGTTTTCGTCAACCGGGCGTCCGAGGACTTCGAGGCGCCGGTGCACGACCACGATTTTATCGAGTTCGCCTTCGTCGCGGAAGGCACCGGCTTCCATCATATCGGCGGACAGGTGCATCCGATTCACAAGGGCCAGCTTTTTCACATCCCGATCGGCGTTCCCCACGTCTTCCGCCCCGCCTCCGCGGACGTGGCCAAGCACCCGCTGACCGTCTACAACTGCGTGCTGTCGCCCGCGCTGCTCGGAAGATTGGCGGGCTTCGTCTCGGATGCGAAGCTGGAGCGGTTTATCTCCGACCTACGGGACGGCGTCGCGCCTTATTTTTATTTGTCCGACGCGGACGACTCGCTCGAGCGGCTGATGCTGGCGATGCACCGCGAATTTTCCATGCCGCGCGACGCTTCCTCCGTCTATTTGGACACGCTTCTTATCCAACTGCTCATCGTCGTGGGGCGGCTGAAGGGAAGCTCGTCCTCCGTCGCCTCGCGCAAGCTCACGCATTTCGATCACCTGCTGTCCTACATGGAGCAGAACCTGGACAAGGAGCTGTCCCTGGCCCATCTCGCGCAAATAAGCCGCTGGAGCGAACGCCACCTGCAGCGTCTGTTCCAACGGCATACCGAGCAAAGCTTCAAGGCGTGTCTGCAAGCGCTCCGAATTCGGAAAAGCTGCCAGCTGCTGCGGACGACGACCTGGAAAATCGCCGCGATCGCCGAGACGGTCGGCTACCGCGATCAGGCGTCCTTCCTGTCCGTGTTCAGGCGAATCGCCGGCATGACGCCGAGCGAGTATCGCAAAACGAAAACCTCGTCCACCCTCTGAGACAAAAAAAAGAACCGTCCCCAAGTCGCTTGCGGGACAGTTCCATCCGTACGCCTTAACTGATTGCCTTCGAGATCGCCTCGAGAACCCGATTCGACTGGAAGGGCTTGACGATAAAATCTTTGGCCCCGCTCTGGATCGCTTCGATGATCAAGTTCTTCTGGCCCATCGCGGAGCACATGACGATATTCGCGGACGGATCGATCTTGCGGATTTCCTTCACCGCCTGCACGCCTTCCATGACGGGCATCGTAATGTCCATCGTCACCAGGTCCGGACGCAGGGATTTATATTTATCAATCGCCTCGAGAACGTTCGCGGCCTCGGTAATGACCTCGTGACCGGCATTCACCAAAATATCCTTCAGCATCGCCCGCAAAAAAGCGGCATCGTCGACAACCATAATTTTAGCCATTTTCTTCAACCTCCCGAGCGTAAAGCCTCTTTTCCTATCATACTCGGGAGGACTAAACAAATTCTGAACAAGGGGTTAAAGCGGAAGCGACGGCGCCCCGTTTACTTCGCTTCGGCCTCCGCGTAGCCGTCGATCAGCCACTCCAGCTTGCCCGTCTCCGGATGGATCAGGAACCCGTGAACCGGCACGAAGCCCGGCACGAGGGGATGTCTGCGGATCATTCCGACGCTGTGTCTGACGCCGTCCTCGGGCTTGTCGAAGCCTTTCAGGAAACGTTCCATGCGGATGCCCGAATTTTCCAGCGTGTCGAGCACGACCTCCGAAATGCCGTTTTTCTTGAACTTCTCCACCAGCGCGCCCGAATCGAGCTGCGTCATGCCGCAGCCGTGATGCCCGATGACGAGCACTTCCTTGGCACCCATCTCGTGGATGGCGATCAGAATGCTTCGCATGGCGCTCCCGAACGGCTGCGTCAGCACCGCGCCGGCGTTCTTAATGAATTTGGCGTCTCCGTTGCGCAGATTAAGCGCCTTCGGCAGCAGCTCGACGAGCCGCGTGTCCATGCAGGTCAGAATGGCGACCTTCTTCTCCGGAAACTTGTCCGTCAAATATTTCTCGTACTTGCGTTGATCTACGAATTGTTCGTTGTAATCCAGAATATCGCTGACAAATGACATGCACTTTCCCCTTTCTGATGAACGAAAAAAAAGAGATGCGAATCGCGTGATCTCTTAAGTTTATTCGATTTTCCGGAAAATGCAAAACGCTAAATATAGGTTACCGCCGACTCCAGCCAGGTCAACGTCCCTTCGTCCGCGTTCAGATTAACGAACGCGCCGATCGGAACGGCAGCTTTGTACGCTCCATGACCGGATGCCAGGTTCGTAACGAGCGGCTTGCCCAACGGAACGATAAACTCGCTTATGACGTCCTCGTAGGATTTGCCGTACGCGCTCTGGCAGCCGGTGCACTCGCCCATGACGATTCCCCTGCAATCCCGGAACTTTCCGGCGAGGCGCAGCTGCTCCAAGTAGCGAAACACCGTATTGACGGGCTCGTGCACTTCCTCCAGCAGCAGGATTTTGCCCCGGGTGTCGATCTCGTAAGGCGTTCCGAGCGTGCCCGTCAGAGACGTCAGATTGCCCCCGACGACCGGTCCGCTGACGTTGCCCGGCACTCTGGGAACGAGCGGTACTCCCGGAGGATTGCTCAGCGCCCGCGGCACCGCCGTCGAGGAAGTCGCCGTGAAAAACTGTTCGAAATCGTAAGGAGGAGTATCCGGCCTGAAATCGATCAGCAGCAGGCTGTGCAGCGTTACGATGCCGGATAACTGCGTCAGCGCGTTCAGCAGGACGGTAATGTCGCTATAGCCGCTGACGATTTTCGGGTGCCGCCGAATAAAGGCGAAATCCAGGTAGGGGAGAATGCCTTCCACGCCCACTCCTCCGCGGGACGGCAGAATCAGCCGCACGTTCGGATCGGCGAACATGCCCATTAGATCCTCCGCCCGATCGCGGGCGGTACCCGCCAGAAAGCCGTCGTCGTCGTAAACGCCCTGCCCGACGACAACGTTCAAGCCAAGAGACTGCAGGTAGACGATCCGGGCATCGATCGTCGCGGACGCCAGCGGGCTGCCCAGAGTGACAATTCCTACCGTATCTCCCCGCCGCAATGCCAATGGTTTAATCGCCATCCCGTACGCTCTCTCCCTCCCGATTATTGCCGCTGTTGCTATATGTATGTAAGGCGGAGCCGGGATAGCCTAGCGAAATTCGCAGTGCCGAGACCCGTCCCATGGGTTATAATGGAAGGAT